>JAESTW010000678.1 GCA_016763395.1 Kofleriaceae bacterium | reverse complement strand
CTTCCCAACACTGGCGAGGGCATCTTTACGCTACGTGACGATGCCGCTCATTTCCCGTGTTCTACACCAGACTCCTAGTCCCCAACTTGTTACAGTCCCAAAACAATGCGTGCCTTGTTGTTTGCGGCCATGATCGCGCTGCCCCTACTCGCTTCCTCTACCAGCGCTTCCGCCCAACAACGAGGCAAAAAGCCGCTGAAGATTGCCGTTATCGCAGTCGAAATCTCGGGTGATGGTGCGCCAGAACTCCGGCAAGTAATGCAAGGATATATTAAGTCGGGCCTGCGTTCCACCGGGGCCCGAGTTATCGGGTTGGAACAAACGCTACGACACTTAAAAAGCAAACCTGAGCTCATTGGATGCACCTCAAGTGCCTGCCTAGAGCGCATTGAAGAAATCACTTCCAGCAAGCAATTTGTCCGCGCCAGAATTACCGCCAATGGCACCAACTACGAGCTTCAGTTGCAATTGTTCGATAGCAAAACGGAAGGTGGCGCATTGCGGACAATTGATGAGAGTTGTGACGTTTGTACGGTTTCTGAACTAGGAGAACTCTTAGCAAAATCTTCTAAAAAGCTACTCCTTCCAGAAGAAGCCCAACTCTATTCTGTCCGCATCTCGACCAATCCTAGCGGCGCTAGAATCACAATTGATGGCGCCAATGCCGGCTCATCCCCCTTAGATACAACCCTGAGCCTCGGACTTCACAGCGTTTCCGCCTCGCTCGGTGGACTCCGTGATGCGCAGTCGAATATCGTCGTAAAATCCAGTAGCGATCTTCAACCCTTTGCCCTCGCCTTGAGCCCGATCGCGATCGTTCAGTCAGCGCCGGACAAGGGAGCAGTAGACTACGGCCTGTGGAAATGGGGCGCTGCACTTGGTTCTGGCGGACTACTAGTCCTAGGAGGAGTTCTGATCTCGCGAGACGGCCCCATAGAATCAATGGGGCAACGCACAGGAGAGGAGCGCGATACCTTCACAGTTGGTATTGCTTCAGTGTCCGGTGGATTGCTCTTGGGAGCCGTAGCAGGATGGATGTTCTATCGGGAGCGCAAGTCGCCCCAAACGGCCAATTCTCTCTCTCTGAAACTCAGTGCAGATGGCGCAATGGGCGCCTACCAGCTACAATTCTGATACGCCAGGAGTCTGGTGTAGAACCCCAGAAATGAGCGGTGATACCGCGCAGCGTAAAAGCAAGCGGCAAGAGTAATGAAGCCGCGCAGTTTTCGCCCGCACAGGCCTTGCCATCAGCATGCTCAATTTCCGAGCTTGTTCTTCGCCGCCAAGCGCCCTTGAATCGCTGATTTTTTGTCCGGGTTTCGCACGAGAACTTTGTCGTACAAGCGCAGGGCTTGTCGATGTTTCCCCAGTTTGTAGTACGCATCTGCAAGTGCTACTTGCGCGTCGCTACTAGGGCCCGCTCGCTTGGCGTAGGAAGCTGACTCCTTGTACTTCCCCTGTTCAAACAACACTTTCGCCATTCCCAGATTGGCCTGAGTCTTCAGGTACTTTCCTTTTAAGACTCGCTGGTATTGTAGGCGTGCAGCGCCGAGGTGATGACCGTCAATCTCCGACTTACCCGCAGCGAGAATCCGCCTTGCTTCCCGTTTGCTCTTTGGCGCAGCCGTTGACCGTGGCGTATTTCGTGGCTTTGAGTTTTTATCACCTGTGCCCTTGGCCAAAACACCTTTGTCCGATTCGTCACCGGACACTTTGGGCGGGTTGACCTTGTCTTTCCTATTTTTGGCTCTGCTCGGCTTTGAATTTTTTGGTTTTCTCCGATTCGCCTTGCGCTTGTTGGCAGTAGGAGTGCTCTTCTTCGTGGGCTTTGCCGACACATCGCCTACTGTCTCAGGAGAGGCAGTCTCTTTGTCCTCGCCAGTAACCACCAAGGCAAGTGCCCCAACCGCAATCAATAACACAGCAGGAAAGATGACCCAGTTAAGGCTTCTCTTCTTCTTCTTCAGAGTTAGGTCGCTGTCAACAGTCCCCCCATCTAAGGTCTCGAGCTGCATATGTCCGGTTGGAACAAAGACTCCCTCTTCACCGTCAATCGTAGCGGCACGAGTGTTGCCAGCGAACCCCTCTTCAACCGTTATGCCGAGGATTTTGGATACAGCGGCTGCCCGTCCGGCGAAGCACTTGGTAAGTTCGTACTCTAGAGCCTCCATCGAGGGCGGCCGATCGTCGGGGTCGCGCGCCATGGCCCGGAGAAGAAGTTCCTCTACTGCTACCGGAATATCACTGCGCAACTCACGAGGAGGAATTGGTTCCGAGGTAGCCTTCTTGGTCAGGATCTCCAGAAAGTTGGCGCCCTCATAAGGAGCAGAGCCTGTAAGCATCTCGTAGAGAATCGCGCCCAAAGCGTACACATCACATCGCTCGTCCGCGATCTTTCCAGCCGCTTGCTCTGGGGCCATGTACTCTGGAGTACCCATCGCCATGCCGGGACTTGTCAACTTCTTTGTCCGGGCCTCTTCTGCCTCGGTACTCTTGGCGATTCCAAAGTCCAGTACTTTTACGAAATCGGATGTTCCCTCTCGAGCCGTGAGGAAAATATTCTCTGGTTTTAGATCGCGGTGAATAATGCCAACCGCGTGTGCAGCGGATAAGGCGCGACAAACCTGGGTCGAGATATCCAGCGCACGCCGGACATCAATAGCGCCCTGACTGTCAATGATCCCAGCGAGTTCAACCCCCTGTAAGTACTCCATGACGAAATACACAGAGCCATCATCAGTGGTTCCCGAATCGGTGACATCGACGATATTCGGATGTCCGATTTTGGATGCAGCTCGCGCTTCTCGGCGAAAGCGCTCGACCAAATCCGGCATTCGTCCGTACACCGGGTGCAGGACCTTTACCGCTACTTTTTTGCCAATATCGACGTGTTCAGCGAGATACACACGGCCCATGCCGCCCTCGCCTATTAGCTTTTCGACCCTGTACCGGTTCTCCAGAATTTGTCCAACGAACTCAGATGCTGGGTCATCCTGATACAGCTCCGCCGCAGTAGCGACACTAGAGACGGGCGCTGAAATTGCAGAAATCGCGGTAGAACCGTCTGGCCCTGCCTGCATTACTTCAACCGCCTTGCCCGATTCGCCTATAACTCCCGGGCGAAGCCCAGCGCTCGCAATGCCGGGCATGGTGCCATCGATAGCGTCGACTAGCCTACGCCCTCTAGCCCCACCACCGCGTCTATCTGATAAATCCTTGCCCTGGTCTGGCGCACGCCTACCTGGGTTGTCGTCTTGGACGCTGTCTTGTCGGCGATCCGAGATCTTCTCAATACTGGAAACGTCCCCGAGTTTTGCTTTCTCCATCAGAAGACGCAGTTCATCGGTCGGAGGCAGGGTCATTACCCGATCGCGAGTCTTGCGAATCAATGCCAATCGTTCCTGCTCTTCGGAGACAATTTCCTCTTCGAAGAGCTGACCTATGAAAGTTTCGATTCGACCGATATCGGTGCTGGGATAGTTGACCGCCAACCACCCGCCCAACGCGTCGCGAAACTCGGTTGCAGTGTTGTAGCGATCATCGGGCTCACTGCACAAAGCTTTGGCAACGATCGCGTCTAAATCGGCAGGAACTCGGGGCGCCCTGGCCGATGCGGAGTCGACGTTGGGGTTTCGAGCTCGCGCCAGCAAATCCTGAGGTTGCTCCTCGCCCGGTGGAAATAGCTGTCGTCCGGTCAAGAGCTCCCACAAAATGATTCCGCTTGCGTAAATGTCCGACCGGCGATCGAGTTCTTGTCCGCGGGCCTGCTCGGGCGACATGTACGCCACCTTGCCGTAGATAATCCTAGGTAAGGTTTTCTCTGTTTTGAGTGTGGAAGATGCCAAGCCGAAGTCGGTCAGCTTCACTTCTCCGCCGTACGACACAAGAACATTGGGGGGAGACACGTCTCGATGGACGAGATTGATGTCACCAAAATCGTGAGCATACCCGAGCCCACGACACAGCTCTTTGGTGATGTACACCGCGACATCAATGGGAAACGCAACCGCTTTCTTTGCACAGCGATTCCATACCGCACGCAGATCTTTTCCCTTCACGAAATCCATCGCAAGGAAAAGTTCTCCATCGACCTTACCCGCATCAAAGACGGGAATTAGATTGCCGTGGGATAGCTGTACAACGATTTTGGCTTCATCGCTAAAGCGAGCCAGGTACTCTTCGTCAGCCAGATGCGGAAGAACTGTCTTGATGCAGAGCAGCCTTTCAAATCCGCGGTCACCAGTCACCGCAAGATAGAGCGCCCCCATACCGCCCTGCGCAAGATGCGAAAGCAGGTGGTACTTGCCAAACTTACGTGGGAACTTTTTGCTGGAATCAGTATCGCTCATCGCTGTAAAAGTCGTATCGGGACTACTTCCCAAAAGGTTTTGGCCCTGTGAGAGAGAGTACCATGCTCCGCTCTTAGGAGGCTGGTGTTAAACAAGTTCAACACCAAGCTTCCCAACACTCGCTGCGCAAGCGGATCTTTACGCTGCGCGGCATCGCCCCTCATTTCTGGTGTTCTACACCAGACACCTGGGTGCAG
>JAESTW010000677.1 GCA_016763395.1 Kofleriaceae bacterium | reverse complement strand
CGAACTCAACCTTATCGGTCGGGACCGGACAAAGATGGAACGTCATCTGCCCCAAGCATCGTTCTACCAGTAAAAACGTATTCTCAGGTTGGCCGGTCGCCAAGGCCCCCCTCAGAAATTGTTGCCCGAAGCTACGGTTAGAGTGAGCCATTGGCGATTGCAGCGATCTCTTCGCCGGTAAGCGCCCGGTTGTAGATTCGCGCCTCGTCCATTGCGCCAAGGAAACGGTTATCATTGCGGCTTCCGATAGTGACAGGCCTGTTGGTCATGATTGGAGTCGCGGGGTTGTTGGTACTCCTCTGGAGCTGGCCGTTTAGGTACGACGAGAGTATCGTGGTATCGAGGGTTGTCGCGACGTGAATGAACTGGCCCGTCGGAACCGCAGCAATCGAGCCTGCGCCGCTGAAGTTCCCCGTCGCGGTGTCGTGAGTGTAGGTGAGTCGGCCGCCAATGAACTCGTTGGCGTCATCGAAAATCTGCATGGTGAAGTTGCCCAAGCCGGTTGTCGAAGGCTTCGAGAATATGGGCCGAGTTGAATTGGCTGAGTCAACTGAGATCCACGCAGCCAAGGTGAAGGTGCTCAGGTCGAACGCGCCCTCGTTGGCGAGCGTCACAAAAGTATTGCCGTTGAAGGAAAGCGCTCCGTTGGCGTTGCCCTGTCGATCGATCTCGAAGTTGCTACCGGTTAGCGTTCCTGGGTTGTTTGCTGCGCTCGAATCAGTGCCGTCACCATTGAATCGGTACCAACCGATCAGGCCCTCAGAAACTTGCAGCTCGACGGTTGTCGAGCCCACAACGTCACCGGCAATTCCATCATTGACGCTGCAGGTGATGGTTCCCGTTCCCTCGGCACCAGGCTCCCAGGTCGCTTGCGCGCCGTTCTCAGTCACGCTCCCAATGTCGACTGACCAACTGTAGCTAAGCGAATCGCCATCGGCGTCGGCCGCATTGCATATTGCGTTGATCGGTGCGCCGGGGTTGCTCGAATCTGTCGTGACCGAGGCAATCACCGGGGCGGCGTTGGAGCCGCTGGTTGCGTCGACATTGCCGCCTGCATCGACATTGCCGCCTGCATCATCACCGCCATCTGGTCCCACGTTGACTTTAACACTGCCGCAGCTTACCAAGAGCAAGGAGAAAAGGAGAGTGCTCAACTTCATGGGAGGTTGGTTCATAGTTCCAGTCATATGCGCTGGTACCGCCAACTGTCAAGTTGCGAGTGCGGGTGCGGCCCAATTGGTCGTACTGACGCAGACGGTAGGTTTCACGTACCAGCGCGGTGCATCACAAAAACTCGAGAGATTGAGCCGCTGACTCACAGTCGCATTCTCCCTTTGTTATCTAACTAACTAGGGAATATTCGTAATTTGAAGCTCGTCGACTGAGCTAAGCATACTGGCAACAAGCCTTCGATTACAATCACTCGCCATTTTCGATTTGAGCACCGAGAGCGTTAAGCGTCTCGACAAAGCTGGGGAAGGAAGTGGCGACGTTGGCAGCGTCGGTCACCCGGACAGGACCGTCGGCGGCCAAGCCAGCAATTACGCCGGACATCGCGATTCGGTGGTCGCCGTGAGAGTCGATTTCGCAAGCCTTAAATGGCGCGCCGCCGAGTCCCTCTAGGGAGAAACCATCTTCCCGTTCTTCGACTTCTACCCCGAGATTTCGCAACATCTCGCAGGTAGTGGCAATGCGGTCGGACTCTTTGATCCGCAGCTCCCCGGCGTCTCTGAAGTCGCTCACGCCATGAGCGCGCGCGGCTACGATGGCTAAGATTGGCAACTCATCGAGAGCTCGCAGAACCATCTCGCCTTCGATTACCGCCCCTTGCAGGTGATCGGCGGCGCCATAGCTCACGACCAAATCCGCAACCGGGCCGCCGCTAGTTTCACTTCTGCACTCCTGCTCAACTCGTCCGCCGAGTTCTCCCAACGCATCGAGAAAGCCTGTCCGGCGGCGGCTCATGCACACGTCGTACACTCCAACTCGCTCTACTCCGGCGACCAGCGCTGCAGCCACGATGAATGCAGCCGAAGAAGGGTCACCGGGCACTGAAATTGGCGCGGCTTGCAGTCGCCCGTCCCAGCCCCGCGTGTCCAGAGTAATGACATTCCCTAAAACGGTGAGCGGGGCTCCCATGTGCGCCAGCATGCTCTCGGTGTGGTCCCGAGACGCTCCAGGCTCTACAACCACGGTCTCTCCTTCGGCAAAGAGTCCGGCCAAGAGAATCGCACTCTTGACCTGAGCGGAGGCCACAGGTTGCTCATAGCGAATCCCCTGTAGGCGTTTGTCACCCAGCCCGCCAATGCGCAGAGGGGGATAGATTTCGTCCTCGTCTTTACCGGATTCACCGGACAAGGACGCGCCCATCAATCGCAAGGGAGCCGCGATTCGCCGCATGGGTCGGACAGAGAGCGAGCTATCCCCAACCATGACGGAATCAAAAGGCTGGGCGGCCAGAATGCCTGCCAAAAGGCGCATCGTCGTTCCCGAGTTTCCACATTCAATGGCATCTGCCGCGCGCTTCAGCCCACGCAAGCCGACTCCATGAACGCAAATCTGTCCGGTGGGCAAGTCTTCGATTTCCACGCCCAATGCGGCCATAGCGTGACGAGTTCGCTCATTGTCCTTGCCTGGCGACAGCCCCTTCACAACCACGTCGCCATCGGCCAACGCGCTAAAGAGCAGCGATCTGTGGCCAATCGACTTATCGCCAGGAATCCGGGCACTGCCAATTAGGGGAGTACCGCTCGGTTTTACTATCAATGAGCTCATGCTTCTATTCCTCTTCACTCGTGGTTTCGTTGGGAACTGCTACGTCTGGCGCTATCGTTGTGTCTGGACGCAGCTGCCGCTCCACTCGCGTTACAAATCTTGCCAAACTTTTTGGTGGCAATACAAAAACAGCCCGCAATCCTGTTGCTGTGCGAAAAATTCGGATCTTCCGAACTGCATCGGCCAAGCCCAAATACCGGACATACACCTGTTTGGCGAGCCTGGAACGCAGCGCCTCCATCGCGCCTGCCAAGCGTGCATCGGCGCCCTCCTCCTCCGTGGCCAAATCCATGACAATAGCCAGATCGTCGACAACGTCGCCCCAGACGGCAATACTCACCGGAACCTCACTCACACCCACCTTGGAGGCAAGCGCTACTCGGGCGTCAAAATCCAGTCTGGCTACCAGGCGAAATGCCGCGTTGTCCGCCGCAGCTGGCATCACTTCTTCTCGCATCCTACGTGCAGCGCTATCCATAAGCATGGACCCTGAACTGTCAGTAAGCGCTTCCGCTTGCCTGAGCAGGGCTGAGTCGCCTATTCCCCAATAGCCAGTGCCCAGAGAGCGTATCTCTTGATCTTGTTCGAACTCTTCTGGTTGCGCGTCCATTTGTAAAACAATCAATTGCCGAGGGTCATCGCCAATATCGTACACACAGATAAGCGCTGCCTCAGCACCTTGCAAAAGGTCGATGCTGTTCAGTGATTTAGGCGCAGCCAAGCCAGTGAGCAGTGGCCCTAGAACCGCGTTGTCACGCAAGCGCGCCAAATCGATCTCGAGAATTAGGTTGGCGCCCAGCGGTGCCTTGGCCAACAGTTCCTGCCCAGCGGTGTGAGCCCGGACAGGAAGAGGCGCACTCGGCACTGCATTGCTATTGCCGCCGCAACCCAAAAGGGCCAGCAAACAAAGCGCCGCGGCAACCTTCATGCGAGCACGAGTTTCAGCGCCGCTATCGCCTTGTCGTTTTGCTCTGCAGTGCCAACGGAGAATCGCAGATGGGTTTTAAGCCCCCACGACGCCATCGGACGCACGATAATCCCCTGGTGCAAAAGCGCGGTGTACACTTCTTCTGAAGGTCGCCGGACATCAAGTAGCAAAAAGTTACCCAGGCTGGGATACGCGACAACGCCAATGTCCGAAGCAGCAGCCCGGTATTTGGCAATCTCTGCCTTGACAAGCGCAGTCGAGCGTTCGACATGCTCGGTATCGCCGAGCGCTGCTCTAGCTGCCTCTTGCGCAATGGCGTTGGCATTAAAAGGCCTTCGCAAGCGGTTGAGGTATCCAGCTACTTCCGTGCTGCAAATTCCAAAGCCAACACGGAAACCAGCCAAGCCAAAGGCCTTCGAGAAGGTTCGCAAGGTCACCAGGCGAGGTCGGTCCTGAGCATAGTCCTGGGATTTCGGGTAATCGGGATAACTCACCGTGGCAAACTCGTGGTAGGCCTCATCGATAACGACGATTGCGTGATCCGGAACACCGTTTAAGAGTTTCTCCAAGTCTTCTCGCTCAAGGTGAGCGCCAGTTGGATTGTTCGGGTTGGCAACAAAGATAAGTTTGGTGCGCGGCGTAACTTTTGCCAAGAGCGCATCGACGTCGCAACCCAATACGTCGGTAACATCGGATTCGACAAATTCGCAGCCGTGAGCCAAGGTCTGCACGCGATAGCTGATGAATGCGTACTTGTGGCTCAACACCTGATCTTGTCCGGGCACGCAGAACGCGCTGATGAGCATTTGGATGACTTCGTTGCAGCCGGCCCCAAAGACCAATCGTTCTGAATCTACATCGTGAAACTCAGATACCGCCCGACGCAAATAAAAGGCCGAACCATCTGGGTACAGGTTGCCAGTGAGCACCGCTTCGGTGGCAGCTACAATCGCCTTGGGTGATGGACCCAACGGGTTTTCATTGGACGCAATCTTGATAACTCCACTGATACCAATCTCTCGCTCCACCTCTTCAATGGGCTTGCCAGGTTGGTAAGGGTGCAAATTGCGAATATTTTCGCGAACAATAGCTTGTACTTCACTCATGTATATCTGCTTTCGGGTAGGAGCCAAGGACTTTGAAGAGTTCGCAACGAGCTGCGAGCTTCGACAGTGCCTCGGAAACCGTATCGTCGTCTTGGTGTCCGTCTAGATCTAAGAAAAAAACGTAGTCCCAAATTTTCTCTTTAGTTGGGCGGCTCTCAATTTTGCACAAATTGATACCTTGCTCATCAAAGTAGGCCAGAACCTCGCGTAGCGCACCAGCCTTGTCCGGCAAAGTCAGCAATAGCGAGGTCTTCATCGACGAACGTACCGTTTCGGACAAGTTCGATACGTCTTGCCCTTCCCGGCCGACGACCAAGAACCGCGTTACAGCGCCCAAGTCGTTCTGCAAGTTTCGCCGCAATACGCACAGCCCATACATTCGGGCCGCCAATTCACCCGCCACACAAGCGCCATGAACATCTTCCTTGGCCTTGCGAGCTGCATCAGCCGTGGACGCACATTCGATGATTTGCGCGCCACTCAAGTTTTGCCGAAGCCACTCTCGGGCCATCGCCAAGGACTGAGGATTGGCATACACGCGCTGCACCGATCCCTCGCCAACCCCATCACGGGCAAGCAGGCAGTGTTCTATGTCGACAACGATCTCTGCGACAATCACCAAGGAGCTCTCGACGAAACAATCCAAGGTGTGGGTAATAATGCCCTCCGATGAATTTTCAACCGGAACCACT
>JAESTW010000676.1 GCA_016763395.1 Kofleriaceae bacterium | reverse complement strand
GACCTGACAGCTGTGGCTATCGCCAAGGTATTGCCGCCAGAAGCATCTCAGCAAAACCCGGTTGATACCATCGCGACGGCGGGCGCGCAGCAGTACCAGGCTTGTTCTACTGCGATGTACTGCGATCCCGAAGTCGACGGACTGGTGATCATATTCGTCTCTCCGGTAATGATCGACGCTGTGGACATCGCCTCCGCTATCGTCGCGGGAATTGCAGAAGGCCGCAGCCAAGCCGGCGACGGAAAGCCAGTTTTGACCTGTTTCATGGGCAAGCACCACGGAGATGAAGGAATCGCTATTTTGCACGCGGCAGGTATTCCGGTATTTGAATTCCCCGAAGCCGCGATTGAGAGCTTGTCCGCGATGGCTCGCTATGGAGCAATTCGAGACGAGCCTCTGGGAGAGGTTCCAGTACTCACGCCCGCGCCAAGGCAAGAGGAAGTAAGAGAAATACTCAACAGCCAAGATGGCTGGGTGCGCTTCCCGGATGTGATGAGAATCCTGACAGCGTACGGCATCTCGGTTGCCCCTTGGGCGATTGTGGACAGCGCCGAGGCGGCGATTGAGTTTGCCGAAGAGACCGGGTACCCGATTGTGCTCAAAATCGATTCGGACACCCTCTTGCACAAAACCGAACACGGCGCGGTTCGACTGGATCTCAGACGCAGCCAAGACATCCGTGGCGCCTTCGCTGAAATCAGCGCCAACATTGAGAACATTTCTGGCGATCACCAATTCGTCGTTCAAAGCATGTTGCGCGGCGATGCTGAAATCCTCATCGGAGCAACCATCGATCCTGCCTTTGGCCACTTGGTCGCCTTCGGTCTCGGCGGCATCTTTGCCGAGATCATGAAAGACGTAGCGTTCCGCATTCATCCACTCACCGATCGCGAAGCCACCGCCATGATTCGCTCCATTCGCGGATGTCCATTGCTCGACGGCGCGCGCGGCGGACAAGCTGTCGACATCGAGGGCCTGGCCGACGTGCTTTTGCGAGTGTCCCAGCTCGTGGGCGACTTCCCCGAGATCGCTGAGCTAGACATCAACCCCTTCCTGGCCCATGCCGATTCAGAGCGGCAAGCGGCTGTGGATGCTCGAATTCGGGTTGTTCGGGACGCCTAAGGGGCTCGGTTGTATATTTTTGTGACCTGTTTTAGATCTTGCTAGATCTTCGGCCGTTCACAGGAGCTGTGCCCAATACAATAAAGTCAGTACTCGTCCTGCTCTTCGGTTTTCTGCTTTTGGCGGGACCTAGTCCGGCGCAGGCAAAGGACTTTGTAACAATGCCCGAGGCGACCGGCGCGGAAAAGAACATACAAATTCGCTTCGTAAAATACGATGGCAGCACTAACGGCGAAATGGTTGTGCAAGTCAAAAACACCGGCAAGACCACCGCAAATTTCCGCGCAGAAGGACTCTTCTTCGTGCCCCAGGGTTCTCCCGAGAAAGCGCCACAGCGGCTGGGGGCGTCCGGTCCTTTTACCGAGTCTGGCAAGCGCGGCAAGCGCGTTCACCAAGAAAAGCTGGCCCTCGCGCCCGGAGAGAGCAAAACCCTGCGCTTAGAAGTCTTCTGTATCGATTCGCATCGCAGCAGCCCGAGTTCCAACACCCAGTTTTCCTTGGCCAAGAACAAGCTGCCGAAGAAAATGCAAGAGACGATGAAAAGCTCCAATCAGGCGATCTACAAGAAGAACAAAGGCAGCCTGCGAAAGTCGAAATCGGCGGTGCAGAGCAACATGTGGAAAGTTCGAGATGCAGACTGGGTAAAGCTAGAAGGCGAGAGGGCTGTCGAAAAGGCTCCTCGAAACGGGAAGCGCCGACACCCGATGCAAAACCGAATCCAACAACGCAACCTCCCGCCACAGTCTGCCGAATAGGTCCGAGGGCACGCGGTATCTCGTCACTCATGGAGCGGTGCCCGCTATCTATTGCCAAGAACACCGTAGCCAGTGTATTCACTGGCCATGCGGGTTATTCTCAATACGTTAGCACCGAGTGATCGAAAAGAGTTCTTGCAAGCTGCTAGCAGAAGTAAAGAGCTGCACGCGGCTTGGGTTAGTTCGCCAACAACCCCGGACGACTTTCGACGCTATCTCAAAGCCGACACCGCCCGCAATGAGCGCCTCTTGCTGCGAAAACGAGAGGATAACGCGGTCGCAGGTGCCTTCAACCTAAACGAAATCGTCCGGGGCGTCTTCCAGAGCGCCTATTTGGGATACTACGCCTTTGCGCCGCACAATGGTCAGGGGCTCATGTCCGAAGGCATGCAATTGCTTCAGCGGCACGCATTCTCCACTCTCAAACTTCATCGAATCGAAGCCAATATTCAGCCGGACAATCTAGATTCCATCGCGCTCGTCAAAGCCACCGGATTCCAACTCGAGGGCCTATCCCGGCGCTACCTGAAAATCCGCGGCCGCTGGCGCGATCACCAGCGCTGGGCTCTCTTGGCCGAGGACTGGCGAGAGCAGCGCACTACGTAACGCCAGAAACGAGCGACATCGACGCGCAAATCTGACGCGAGACCAATCTGTTACCTCTTGATAGACACCATCATCTATCTTAGGTAAACTTCTCACACAAATGAAATACAACATCGCAGCGCTGGCCTTGGTATTGTCTTCTCAGTCAGGCTGCTTTGTCGCCATCGATGCCGGCGCGTCCGTTCCAAGCTCGGGCCCTATCGATTCATCTCCAACGACAACGCTCGGCTTTTCTATTGGCTTTGCGGCCGACTTTGGCGCTGGCCTAGTCGCGCTCGGAACAGGCCTTGTAACCCATCAGGTCACTCGAGACAGTGGCGAGGTTGACGACATTGCCAACTTCGGTCCGACCTTCCGCGCGGACGCAACCCTTTGGCATGATCCATCCCCACTCATCAAAGGAGGCAACTTCGGTTCCATCATCCGCGCCACAAGCACCGTGATTCTTGGCAGTTGTCGAAAATTGGACGTTGATAATGCGATGAGAAGTGGTGAAGAAAAATGCAAAACCCCATCCGACTCCAAAATTGGTGATGGCCTATTTGTATCGATGGGAGCATTGGCGGGCATCCGTACAGATTCCGGCAACACTCTCTCGGTCTCCCTCTCGCCCTACTACGCGAGTTCAAAACACGACACAGCGGGTGACATCAGCTTTGTCGGCGCCAGAGCACGTATCTCGCTCAGTGGCGTACCCGAAATCTTTAGCGGAATCGCAACGCTCTTTAGTGGCTACGACTACAGCGAGAATCGCCGAAGAATGAAAGAAGCCGGCGAACGCAATGAGCGCTCGATCGAGATTGGGCACTGCAAAGGCAAGCTCGGCACCGATAGCAAGGGCAAAACCGTCTGCCTACCTAAGTAGGATTCGTTTTGACACCGCGACAAGGATGCTAGCCTAGGCTAGTATATGACAACCGTGCCGCCGAAGTCACCACGCATCAAAGCACTAACGCGCCCGGCCAACGGAAGCTCACAGCCTTGGTTTTGCCTTCTCGACGATGATTCCTCGTGGCTGGTAAAGTTCTCAGGGTCGGGTCCTGGAGTTGACGCGCTCTTGGCCGAGTATATCGCCAACTCGCTAGGTCGGTTATGGGGATTTCCGATCCCCGAATGTAAACCGGTCTATCTGGACAAAGAGCTTCCTCGCGCGGGCACGGACGAATTTTGGGATGTGTTGAGCGCGAGTGAAGGCTGGAACCTGGCCATAAGAACTATTCCGGATGCCGAAAATCATACGCCCAGTCTGCAATTGTCCTCGAGCACCTTGGAAGCGATGCTGGCTTTTGACACGCTGCTGGCAAATTGGGATCGCACCACAATGAGCCGCAATCTCATGCAAGATGGGCAAGGCAAACTCTGGTGGATCGACCACGGAAGTTGCCGCTTCCTGCACAATTTGAAAACACCGCCCCCGCTCAAACTGCCCCAAACGCATTTCTTGTTTGAAGCCAAAGACTCAATCGAGCCCTTGCCATTGCCAGCGCTAGGCCTGCCGGTCATTCGCGAGCTGCTTGCAAACGTGCCTTCCCAATGGTTATCGACCCTAAATACCGGGCCTGGCAACCTCGCCACCGAGCTGAGCGGCTACCTAGAAGCACAAACCCTAAAGTCGAAACCTTCCGTACTTGCGTGACCTTAACCAGCAATAGTAGGCTGCCCGCTCTATCGGTCCCATAGCTCAGCCGGATAGAGCGATGGTTTCCTAAACCATAGGTCACTGGTTCGATTCCAGTTGGGATCACTAAATTCAGCAACTTAGCCTCCTACCTTGGAGGCTTGGTTGTTTTAGTCACCAATTAGTCACCAAGTTGCACGGTAGACTGATTGGTATGACTAGGTATAGCTCGGTACCCTGGCAAGAATTGCTCGAGCGAGATGCGACACATCGGTACCGACG
>JAESTW010000675.1 GCA_016763395.1 Kofleriaceae bacterium | reverse complement strand
TCGTCAGCGAGGTCGTCGTAGGACTCAATGCCTTCGAGGTCTTCTAAAGTCATAGATTTACCAACGATAGAGAGCATTCCGGTAGCTTTATTGGTTACTGGGCGCGGTGTCAGCACGGTCAGAGTTTCGCTGATGTAGCGGTTGATCACTCGCAAAGGCCCTTGGATTCGCTTCACCTTGTCGGCGGCCAAACACCATGCCCCCCAACGGATCACTGCTGGGTAGTGCTCTTTGGTCTTGGGGTCTGTCCACGCTTGCGCAATTGTGACACCAACGTCGAGGACCGCGTGCTTCTTCTTTTCGTTCTCAAGAGCGAAGCGAAGTTGTGGGATCAGGCCTTCTTGGTCTGGAGTTTCCAGGCGGTACTCAGCGACAAACTGCGGCTTGGTACTGGAAGTTCCACCAATTGCGGCAGTTTCTGGACACGAGGCTGAGGCAACCCGCTCTTCGATTGGTCGAAGTAGCTTCTCCGCTACTTCAGCGGCGAGTTTTTTGCTGCGTGCTGATTTGTCAGCATCATCGTTGGCTTTGGTAAGGAGTTCTTTTAGGTAGTCGAGGCTCACAGGGGCATCCTTACTTATTTTTTCGGCAGATGCAGCCCATGCAGTGTAGGAACAGCACTCACCAGGCAAAAAAATGCGCGATCCTGCTAGGAGTTCCGCTTTGGACTAGTGCAAGAGAGCCGGGAAAGGCACCATGAGCACATGGCGGATACGGGAATTGAGCCGAGCTCCCGAGCTGGGAAGCGAATTCTAGCTGTGGTCGCTGTCTTGATTTTGCTCGCCGCGGGTTTCTATTGGTGGAGCCACGCGGGGGCGAATACTTCTGTTGCCGGCTCAAGTCCGAAGCATTTTGTCGAGGCTGAGGAGGCCGGATACAGCAACGTGCGGGCAGCGGACTACGTGGGTGCGAGCGCGTGCGAGGAGTGTCATCAAGAGCGCTATACCCAGTGGTCAGGCAACCTGCATCGCAAGATGAACCGGCTGGTTTCGGAAGAAGGCGCTGTGTTGGGCGACTTTGCCAATCGCAGAATTAAGTATGGGGCGAAAACCTTGGTGCTGGAGCAAGAGGGCAATGACTACTGGATGAGCTTTGAAGAGTCCGGCAAGGTTGTCCGGCGCTATCGCGTGACTCGGACGATCGGAAGTCGGTACTTGCAGGAGTATGTCGGCATTCAGGTTGTTGGGCCAGAGGCGTCCGGTGATAGCGCGTACGAGACCGAGATACGCTTGCCCTTTGGCTACTTGCTGGGCATGAAACGCTGGTTGCATCAGCAGTACTTCGATTCGTGGCATGATAGGGAATACTCTGGCGAGTCGATGACGCACGATCCTTTTGAACCGGACAAGACACCGTGGCGGTCGCGATGCGCGTGGTGTCACAATACCTACCCATTTGAGAATCGCTTGGCACGCATGCAAGGGGACGAGAAGGTTGGCAGTGGAATCGAGCAGCTCTTTTCTGATTTGCGTGAAGATCAGCGAGAACCGGCAGAGCGCTTGCTCTTGGATACCGAAAAACTCGTAAGTGTTGGCATCAGCTGCGAGTCTTGTCACTTTGGGGCTCGAGAGCATGTCGAGAATGGGGCAAAGATTCGTTTTGCGCCGCAAGCTCCAAGTGTTGTCGCCGTTGCCGATGTTCCAGCTCTGTCCGGGGAGCGAACGGACAATCGAAGCATCAACGCGATTTGCGCCCAGTGCCACAGTGTGCCAACGCTGCTCTATCCCAACGGGGCAGGGACTCGCAACTCCAGTGAAGCGCTTGACCTTTTAGTCGGCAATTGTGCGAGCGAGATCAAGTGCACCGATTGCCATGACCCGCATGTCCCCGGTCCGGGGGCAATGTCCGAGGATTCTCCCAAGCACATCGCGGCTTGTACGGGTTGTCACGAGAAATATGCCGACGCAGGCGAAGCAGCCTTTCACTCGCTACATGGGCCCGAGGTGAGTTGTCTCGATTGTCACATGCCGCGCATTACGCAAGGGCTAGCGAGTTTGATTCGAAGCCACCGAATTAGTAGTCCGGATGATCTGCTGATGTTGCAGTCTGGGTTGAATGCGTGCAACCTGTGCCATCTCGACAAGAGCGTGGCCTGGACGGTCAACGAGCTAGCCGTGAGTCGCGGGGTGCGGCTACCCGGCATGCTGAGTGAGAGCAAGCCTTGGCCCGAGCAGGCGAGTGCGCTGTGGTGGCTGGAGAGTGAAGAGCGAATCTTGCGACTGACCGCAGCCGGGGCGCTGGGCATGAGTCCGAATGGGCGCGAGTACCTGGGAACCCTTCTTAGGCTCTTGGGTGACCCGAACGCGTACGACCGATTGCGCTATATGTGGGCTATTGAGGGTATCTTGAGACGCGAACTTACGCCGCAGGAATACGATGTCTCAGCTCCGCCAGAAGTTCGCAAGCGGCAGGCGGCTGCGCTTTGGGCGAAAGAGAATTCCTGAGAAAAAGCTCTTAGAACTGTAAGATCTAAAAAAAGCTGGCGTTTTGGCTGCATGAAACAAGCGAACACCTCTGTCCTAGCCTTCTTTGTCGCCAGCCTAGGCCTTCTCGCAAGCGCTAGCGCCAATACCATTGCGATCTCAGCGCCCCCAGAAGACCCCATCCCCAAGCGAGTGGAGTTCGACATCGGCATGATGGTCGGCAGCCTTGACCTGGGCACAACCTCCGCCGACGCGACCGGAATTGTTCTGAGCGCAGGAATGCGCCTGGGAGAGCTGAGCCTCTTGGCAGAGTTCAATCACTTCTCCCTGCAAGCTAGTGAGCTGGGCAGCATGAACCGAGTCGGCGCCGTAGCCCGCTACAGCATAGTGCCCTTAGGAGATGAGGAGAGTTTCGCCACTGGTGACTTATGGGTCGAAGCCGGCGCTGGCTACGAGCACATCAACTGGCGCCGCGGCGGAGTCTTAGACCGCCCGGACATGGCCCTCGGCTTCGGCTGGCAAGGCAATTTCGTCATGGACGCAAAGTCCGACCACCCCCGCTACTTCGGCCCTTACTTCGCTATGCGAGCCCTAGTCGCCCCCGGACCACCCTCGGACGTAGCAGCCGTCTGCGGCGGCCCCTGCGGCCGCGCCACAACACCCTCGGCGACCGACGTGAGCTTCATGTTTCACATGGGCGTAAACTGGGGCCGGACGAGCTTTTAGGGTGGGGACGAAGTGTTTCGGGTGGAGCAAATGGAACTGCAAAGGCTACGTCCGATATAGATATTGCAATTCGAGTCTCGGGAAAGAAGTTCGACAAAATCATTGAACAACGTTTCAAAACACCGAATACAGGTTCCGCAAAAGCCAGGACAATGCAACACGCCATCAGAACTGGTAAGATTACAGCAGGGGACGTTGGACTTAGTGGCCTGCGTAAAGCAGCCGCCGCCAAGCAACTCGGAATGAAGGTAGATATTTCAGTTATTCGTAAGGGTGGTTTGTTTGACAAAGGACCATTCATCCCATTGAAGAAGCCGACAAAGTAATAGAGACAAATGGAACCTTACTATTCAAGACTGTACATCAACTCTGCTATGACCTTGGCGGAGCTGTCGAAAACCGTGGCAACGATCCTAGGAGGAACCCTAGACCTGCAAACAATCGTAGGGAATAGCGTAGAAGTTTATGTGTCTACTAGTAAGGACTTTGACCCAAATGTTACTGCGAGGGACCCATCCGACTTCATTTACTATCCGTTTTCGGTAGAAGTCGAATCCACGTCCGG
>JAESTW010000674.1 GCA_016763395.1 Kofleriaceae bacterium | reverse complement strand
GCGAATGATGAGCTTCTGTGGCTGGTAATGGTTGGCGTGCTCAACAGCATGATCAGCATCTACTACTACCTCAAAGTAGTCATGGCGATGTACTTCCGCGAGCCAACGGGTCAATTCAAGCCACTTAGCTCCGCACCAGTATCCTTCGTCATCGTCCTGTGTGCCGTCTTAGTTATGCACCTAGGAACAATGCCTAGCTCCTGGCTCGGATACCTAGGGCTCTAGGAGCTTAGCTTAGGGCCGGACACAAACGAAGAAGATGGCATACTCGTCAAATGCCAGGCGAAGCGAAGAATGCGTTCCATCGCCAATGTGAGCAATCAGCTTAGAAACTAGAATTACTCTACCTGCTCGCAAAACTCTCAACACATCTCAGAGGCGTCTACAGAAAATTTCGGACACTCTCAAGGCTCAGTGTTTTTGGGAAAAACACCTCAACGATACCATCGCGAATTTTGTCATCAACCATCAGCGGAGATTTACTGGAAGTAAGAATACGTCGTACACCTGGATAGAGATGTTGAACTTGTTCCAACAGCCAAATACCTCCTTTGCCAGACATCCGGTTGTCAGTAATAATAACGTCGTATGTATTTTTGGAAAGCAGTTCCATGGCTTGCTCAGCGGACTCTACAGTTTCTATGCGAAAATCATTTGCTAAGAGTTTCTGCACCAGTACCAGTTCGGTATGGTCGTCATCAACGAGCAACAAAAGCGGCATTGGCCGGGGCCCATTATCACAGTCGCCTTTTTGTCCAATCGAAGTGGGCGCAACGTCATTGCTGCCTACCGGTAATGTAATCGTAAAGGTAGCACCGCAGCCAGGAGTACTTTTTGCTGAAATTTTCCCCCCATGACGCTGAACAATCCGCAGGCATGTAGCGAGGCCCAGTCCGGTTCCTTTGTAATTCCGACTACTGTGTAACCGCCTAAACGGTTCGAAAATTTCTTTCGCATTGGAGCTCGAAAAACCAATCCCATTGTCCTCTACTGAGATAATCCATAAATGCTCACTTTGATGGCATGTTATTTTGATCACTGGAATATTCGTCTGGTGTTGATACTTGAGCCCGTTACTCACTAAGTTTTGTAGGAGCTGCCGCATTTGAGTCTTGTCTGCCGTGATCGTTGGCAATGGGTCACATTCAATCCGAGCATTGGACTCTCCCGCTTGTAATTTCAAGTCCGAAATAACACACTGCATGACCTCGTCTAGATCACAAATCGTGTCCGGTTTGCTGGCAAAGGTAATTTGGCTCAGCGCAAGTAGGTCGTCTATTAATGTCCGCATACGGGCGCACGCATCAATAACGTAGTTGAGATTGTCTCGTCCCTCATGAGATAGCTTTGCCCCCTCATCCTCCAGCAGGATCTCGCTAAATTTCCAGATATGCCGCAAAGGCGCCTGGAGGTCATGAGAGGCTGTATGAGCAAAATGCTCAAGTTCAGCGTTCGCACGTTCCAGATCAGTGTTTTTCCTGGCGACTTCAGCGAGTAAAGAGGCGCGTACCTGTTCTCGCTTGAGCTGTTCATTGTGCAACTGCTCGCGCATTTTTTGATTCTCGTCGAGAAGTAGTTTTCGCCGGAGTAGTGCGCGAACTCGTGCACAGATGACGTGCATCTCATCTGATTTGCAGAAAAAATTATCGGCTCCAGCATCGAGCGTCTTGACCACTAAGCCCGGATCTTCGTGTGCGGTCAACATCGCCACAGGAATGGTACGCCATGCCGAGCAGTCCTTGATACGCTCACATGTCTCTGTCCCGGACATATCCGGCATTTCCAGATCCAACAGTACACAGTCGATGGACTGGGATTCCAACATGGCAAGGCCAGCCATTCCAGAACTCGCGATCAACACTTCGTAGCCTTCTTCTTCAAGTGTCTCTCCGAGAATTTCTGCTGTCATGATGCTATCATCAATGATCAGCACTCGGGCACTGGCGTTACTAGCGACTTCCGTGGTTTCCCTATCCATCATATCGTATTCCTTTTGTTCTACTCGGCATCAAACTCTCACTTTCCCACGAGTCCGCAGGTAGTTTGCAATTTCCTCCACGACCATTACCGCGCAACAAGCGCCTTTTTCCTGAGCTCTTCTCGGCATTCCACCAACCACTGCCGACTCTACATTCTGTGCGATCGTGTAGGCGCCTGCCTGCTTCATCGCCAGTAACCCGGCCACGCCGTCGGCGCCCATGCCGGTAAGCTGGATTCCCACTGAGTTGCGGCCATACAATTTTGCCACCGAGTCAAACAACGCGCTACAAGACGGCTTATGGCAATCGATGAGTGGTCCAGCTGAGTCAAGAGTGATCAAGTTGGGGGTGGCGACGCGCATATGGGCGCCTGCAGGAGCTACCGAAACGGTTCCAGGTTCCAATCTCGCGCCTTCTACACCCAACCGAACAGTCTGCGGGACAGTGTCTCCTAGCCAGGCGCAGAAGTGGTGGCTGAACTCTGGTGACATATGTTGAGCTACGACAATAGGAACGGGAAAATTCTTAGGAATTTGATTGAGTAAATCAACGAGGGTTTGCGGACCACCTGCAGACGCTGCGATTGCTACGATTCCCAGTGAATCGGAACGGCGTGACACTCGTTGGCGCGCCAACGGTGCTTTGGTCTTGCTACTCGGGCGTTTAAGTGGAAGTCGAGTGAGCTTCTTGAGATAGGTCGCCAGCTCGGAAAACTCCTTTGGCTTTGTAGGTTTGGCTCGGACATCCAGCGCTCCCAGAGTAAGCGCGTCCAAAGCGCGGCGTGCTGTAGCGAAATCTGGATCGCCTGTGAGCACGACGATACGCGTGGATTTGTTGCTGAGAATATTTCTTATCGCATCGAGACCGCTCATATCAGGCAAATGAATGTCCATCGTAATGATATCCAAACACTCAGTAGCGGCGATCCGGGTGGCTTCCTTGCCGGTCGTGGCTACGTCGACAACGTCAAAGAGCCCACTGTCTTTCATGATCTCCTCAAAAAACTCAGCAAAAAGTGGACTGTCTTCCACGATCAATATCCGCGTTTGATTCGTCATCGTGGGTTCTCCGAGCTTGGCAACACCGATTCTATAACCCGCAGTAGAGCTTCTTCGTCAAAGGAGGATTTCTGAAGGTATGCATTGGCCCCAGCATCTGCCGCTCGCGCTTTTTCTGCAGCAGAGTCGCGAGTCGAGCAAACCACAATGGGGACAGAGCTAAGGCGTGAATCGGCACGCATCTGTTTCATTAAGGCATACCCGTCCATCACAGGCATATCCAAATCCGTCATGACGACATCGGGAATATTCCCCCGAAGCCAGATGGCTGCGTCTTGCCCATCTGCAACTTCGATAGTTTGAAAGCCGAGCCGGTTTAGAGAGGCAACAATCATGTCTCTCGTGAGCTCCGAGTCTTCAACCACGAGAACCGTCTTCCGACGAGCTGCAGCTCCCTCCTCGGACACCGAAGCCCGTTTGCGAGTTGAGCGGACAGTCATATCTGCCAATGCTGGCACGTTAAGAAAGCAAACGAACTTACCGCCTTCAATCACTGTCGTTCCAGACAACACTTTGATTCCTCGAAGAAACTCGGGCGTCTTTTGCTGAACCGCTTGTCGTTCACCGACAATTTTCCCCACTCTGAGCCCAAAACGCTGATCGTTATGCCGAACAACGACCACACCGAAAAAATCCGAACTCGCCTCACGCTCTTCGGGGAACCCAAGAAGTTGTTGCAAGCTGAACAACGGCACTTTATGCCCATCTGGCATTTCAAACGCCAGACCTGCCCCAGCTGAACAGATTTTTTCTGATGACAAGTAGACCACACTATCTACTGTTGCCGCTGGTACGGCATACAGCCCCTCAGTCAATTGCACGACGAGAACCTTGGCTAGCGCGATCGAAATGGGAATTCTCATGATAAAGGCCGCCCCTTTACCAACCTCGCTTTCGATACGAACCGATCCACCTAGATCCCGAATCTGACTTTGTACGACATCGAGCCCCAAACCACGCCCTGAATAGTCAGTCACGAGTTTGGCCGTCGAGAAGCCAGAGTCAAATAAATAACTCATTGTCTCTTCTTGCGTAAGCATCTCCGCTTGACTGAGACTGAGCAGGCCCTTCGCGACGATCGTCTCGCGGACCACCGCTGGATCGATTCCTTTGCCATCATCCCGAATCTCGATTTCCACATGGGCACCGGCCTGGCTGGCTTTCAGAACAATACTGCCACACCGAGGTTTGTTCGCCGCCTCTCGAGTAGCAGGCTGTTCAATACCGTGGTCAACGCTATTCCGAATTAGATGAAGGAGTGGCTCTTCGAGTCGGTCGAGAACTTGTTTATCAATACCGACTTCCTCACCGATAAGTGTTGTTCTGATCTCCTTTCCCAACTCTTTCGCCATGAGTCGAATCGACCCAGGGATCGCTGAGAAGGCGCTCCCGACCTGGAGAAGGCGCATTGCTCCGATTTCATTCTGGATACTCTGAAGGCATATATCCGTAGAAAACGTCTCATCCTCTAGAGCACGAACAGACGCTCTGAGTTCTTTGGCGAGCGCCGCCAAGCGCGGAATACCGTTCGCATCATGGAGAATGGACTCAATGCTCTCCTCGTCATTTGTACCGTAGGCATGCAGTCGCTCTTCCACCGATTGTAGTGTTGTGCTCCAGTCTTGGCATAGACGCGCCAGGTCTTCGGCGATTTGACTCACCTCAGTGTGACGTAAGACTAATTCACCCGACTGATTTGTGAGTGATACAAGGCGGCTTGCGCTCACTCGGACAAGCGAAGAATTAGCTCGCGGTTCCTTGCGCCCTGAGAGGTTAGGGTCAGAGACATTGGCCGGCTCGTTGGTCAAGACCTCAGCTGGGGGACTCTTGGCAACGACAACCTCTTTGCGCTCACCTTCGATGTCAGACTGTGCATCAAGTAACTCTTGGGTCTGCGCGATAAACAATTCAGCCACAGCAACAGAAGCGGCCGACTCCATCTCAGAATGTTGATTAATGAGTTTTTCTAAGACTCCGAGCGATTCAAAAATACTATTCGCGATGACCTCATCGCGACGGAAATGATTCTCCTTCGCCAACAGCAAGAGGTCTTCCGTTTTGTGGGCGACCTTATTCATCGTCTCCAAACGCATCAATTTCGATTCGCCTTTGAGAGTGTGAATTTCTCGCATGACCTTTACGATTGTTCCATCGTCTTGTGGATCCTGCTCCAACGACAACATGGCGTGCTCTATCGCACGCACTCGGTCTGTGGCAATTACGCGAAAACGCTCTAACCGGGCTGCTCGTTTACTGCTCACTGCTTGCCCCACGTATTATTCGATGAATAAAGGCGACAGGGTCCAACACAAAGCGAAACCCGTCTTCATCCTGCAATAAACCAATGCATCCATAGCTTTGACATGCTTCCTCAACAATGGATGGTAACGGCATCAAATCCTTTGTCCTGATTACTTCGAGCGCGATTGCGGTACCTAGCAGGAGCTTGACTTGTCCTTCGGGTCCAGGCAGTAGAACCGCTCGTCTTGTGGCGGTTTCTGGAGGACGTTGTAGTCCGAGCACTTCGGCAATGTCATACATGGGGACACGCGGCCCGGGCTCGCGCTGCCCGCCGGACGTCGATTCTCCCATCGTGATTTCCTGTATCGAGGACGCATCGAGTGCAACCTGAACCCCCGAAATCTCGGAAAAAAGTATCGACTGACACTGATCTGCCGACTCTCCTTTACGAAGGAACACGAGCCTCCTCCAAGAATACAGGAAGATTGATAACACCAATCAATCCGCTATCACTCTGTATCTCACCCTCCATAAATTGACGAATCCGCTCGCCTTGTAGCGCTTTGACCGGCCCTAGATCCTCGGCAGAAAACACCTTGATGCCAATGGCGTGATCAACAACAATCCCAACCTCAAGAGATTGGTCGGTAATGACCACGATCCGCTGACGGCCATTGTCTTCCTTGGGCGATGGTTCTAGCGTAAGAAGATCACCCATCTCAACAAGTGCGAGAGCCCGTTGGCCACCGTAGATTACCAATCCGCTAATATGCCGAGGAGCATGTGGCACCAGTGTTGGGCGTTGATACTCCAATACCGCGGAGACGGACTCCACAGGAAACGCCAATTCCATCTCGCCAATGCTGATGATGAAGAACGTTCGAGTATCAGTATCCGTGTCGGACTGCTCGGTATCGGTGCGCAATATCAAATTTGATTTCATACGTTCTCCAGCGGTCACGTTGGTGTTACTTCCAAGTTACTTCTATGTTTTCTCAGTCCAGATAGTCGTTGTCGCACGGCCAGGAGAACCGTCTCAGGTAAACCATGGGCACTTTGAACAATATGCGCGGCTGAGTGAAACAGGTCGGTTTTACCATCATCCTCCATCAATATTTTCTCGGCCCGCTCAAGTTCCATCTCGGCGGCGAGTGGATTCTGATTGCGTTCAAAGATTCCTGCCAGTAAATATGCGGCTGGCCAAAATCGGGCACTGAGAGAAAGAGATGCGCGGAGAGAGACTTCTGCCTCAGCAAGCTTCCCCTGCTTTCGCAAGCACACACCGCAGAAGTAATGCGGCTCTGCCAATTTCCGATCGGACCGAATGGCGGAACGGTAGAGCTGTAGTGCACGCTCGTAGGAGTGTTCCTTCAGCCAGATATTCCCCAAGGTCACTTGCGCGACAGCATCGCTCGGATTAAGTCGCACATATTCTTCCAGCCCATCTTTGGCCAACGTGTGCAGGTTATCTTCAAGCAAACCAACGATATCAGAATATGTAGCAGACCCAACAATAAGGTCACTGGTCCTACCAGCAGTGGAACCGTTTCTCGGCACAGGAGTAGCTTCGCGGCCGACTCGTTTCGTCGCGTGAGACTGGTGGAAGTACAGAGCCTCCCGGTCTCCGACGCCTTTGCTCAACGGGATCTTCAGTCCAATTAGCAGGTCATTGGGCCCCACGCACACAGCACCATGTTGGGCCAGCACTCGCGTAAATTTGGCGAGAACATTGACGATGACGTTCTTGGAAAAGTAGATGAATACGTTGCGGCATAGGATTAAGTCCCACTTTCGGCCAATTGCAGGTCGTGCGGGTTCATCTGATACTAAATTCTGCCGTTGGAACGCCACCCGGTTTCGAATGACAGGCTTGACGATAAAGTTCTCGTTTGTCCGCTCGAAATACTCCTCTACTTCTTGTGGCCCACAATTCCGAACCGACCAAGATCCGTACGAGTCCCCCGTCTGTGCGGCAGAAATTGACTCTGCGTTGAGATCAGTCCCCAATACATCTCCAGGGATTCCGAGCTCATGGAGAAGCATCGCCATGCTGTATGGTTCCTCACCAGTCGAGCTACCAGCACTCCAAATTGCGAGAGGTCGTTTTACCTTTGCGTAGTAGGCAACCAAAAACGCACGGATGGCCTGAATCTGGCTTGGATGCCGAAAAAACGCGGTCTCACCGATCGTGATTACATTCACCAACCGGGAAAAATTGGGGTGCTTTGTAGTTAATCTACCAAGTTCCCTAGCTAGCGTTGCAGGGCCATCCAGCCCGATTTCGAGGCTCCACTGCTCAAGGTACGGCCGAATCGTAGCTCGGTATCGCCTTGGCGGTATGGCAATGCCCAAACGTCGTTCTACGAGTTCTAGAAACTCTGATTCCCAGTCGACGCTCTGCGTATCAGTGTCCTTCTCTCGCACAGTATCTCTATGACTCGGCGGAATTTTTCCTTACTGAAGGGGCGGACTCAGGAATCCTAGGACTGGAGAATACATATCACCACACTGGACTCAAGACTCTCTGAACACAGCCGATGGTTACTGTTACGTGAGAGAAGCTAGGGGAATCAGTATATGAATAAGGGAAACACCATTCGGAATGCCATGCGCTCGGTTGGCCTAAGAAGCCTAACAATGAAAGTGGCAGTACCGCTCATTGCGGTCGTTGGGCTGGGTGTCCTGGGACTTTGGACCTACCTCAATGCGGCCACACAGGACAATACAGTAAGTGCCAGTGTCCGCAAGGCCAAAGCTACTATCTCGCAATACAAGGCGCTTCGCGGGTACTACACCAAAAATGTCGTACGCGTCGTGAAAAACAACTCTAATGTCAAGATACACTACGATCACAAGGGGGTGGCAGATACAATTCCGCTTCCCGCAACCATGATTCACGAGTTGAGTGAGCAACTCGAAACGTCCGATGTGTCTCTGCGATTGTACAGTCCGTACCCGTTTCCCAATCGCGCAGATCGGCAACTCGACACATTCGCAAACGACGCAATCGCCGCCATCACAGCGAACCCAGACGAACTCTTTGTCCGGGTAGAGGAAAACGAACATGGACGATTTGTCCGCGTAGCTCAAGCTGATCTTATGCAAGTAGAAGCATGCGTCACGTGCCACAACACCCACCCAGAAACTCCTAAGGCGGATTGGGTTCTGGGGGATGTCCGAGGCGTTTTGGAGGTCACAGCAAAAATTGATGATGATCTCGATGAAAATGCCGCTATGATGGGGAATATTGCATGGATATCCGGTATCGGACTGACCATAATAGCGCTCTTTATGGGACTCTTTGTGTCGCGCTTTATTGCAAAACCGGTCAAGGTCGCTGCGGTCTCACTCAGTGATACGGCACGTCTTCTTCTTACCGCTTCTCAATCCACGCAAGCTGGTTCAAGTCAGCAAGCCGCCGCAGCAGAAGAGACAAAACAGACTATGCTAACTCTTTTAGAAAACGTGCAAACGATCGAAGAGATGGGCGGCGATTTGCAGGCGAATGCGGAGCGGGGCAGGCAAAACAGCAGTACCATGGAGCGCAAAGTTCGAGAGTTGTCGAAAAATACTCAGAGAATTACTGAGATCCTTGAGTTCATCAAAGAGGTTGCAAACAAAAGTGAGTTGCTTGCTCTCAATGCGGCGCTGGAAGGGACCAAAGCGGGCGAACATGGGCGTGGTTTCTCGCTGGTGGCCACCCAAATGCAGCGACTCGCCGAGCAGGTTATGGCCGCCGTTAAGGACATCAAAACCCTCACATATGACATTACCAGTGCCAACAGTGCCTCTATCTGTGCGGCAGAAGAAGCTGGCAAACTTGCAAACGCCACGTTTGAATCTGCGCACCATATCGCAGCGGCAATCAAAAGCCAGCGACTCGCGACCACTGAGGTCTCTCACGCGATGGATGACGTAGCCGCGGCAGCGTTGGATGGCACGGAAAACTGTACGATTTTGGTTAAAGCGTCAAAAAATCTAATTGAGGTCTCAGACGATCTCAGCCGTCTCATTGAGCAGGAAGAAACCGCTGCTTAGCAGCACGTGGCTCCAGTCGGACCCCACCGAAACCGGCGCTTTTCCGCCATCTCTGCGTTGCAAAACTTCGCAATACGCAAGGTCAAGCCTGCACAATCAAGCTAT
>JAESTW010000057.1 GCA_016763395.1 Kofleriaceae bacterium | reverse complement strand
TATCGTCTTTAGCACGAGGAGTCTCCTGTGGAGTGACCCTCGGACAGCAATGGACGAGAATGGGCTTCGTGAACTCGAGCCGGTCGCCCGAATCCGCAGTGGCCAAGCATTTTTCAACAAAGTCCTAATTATCAACGGAGAAGCGCTGCAAATCGCAGGAGTGCCGATTCGAGATGCCAAGGGCGACTTGGTAGGTGGACTCATTCTCGGTGTAAAAGTCGAACGGTACATGAAACAGTACCAAGTACAGAGTGACAAGCGAGAGCGTATGCAACACCAGCTCAGCCTGGTGCACCGGGGGAAGGTTGTCGCGTCCGTGATGCCCAAGAAGCTTTGGCCAGTCTTAGACAAACAGCTCCAGGAAGGTGAGTGGAGTTATCGGCAAGAGGGCAATTACAACCGCGCCATCACTCAACTTCCCGGTGATGACTACGACTTTACCCAAGGAGATGTGGCGGGCTTTGCCGGCGTCGAATCGGGACAAGTCGCGTCGCTCTTCCTTTTGCGAAGCCGCTCTAACCTCGTCGGACGTGGCCCCAAGTTGCCGTGGATTGAAATACTCATCGGTGGCGTTCTCTCCCTTGTCATTGCATCGGCCCTCGCATTTTGGATTACTCGTCCGATCAAACATTTCGTTATACAGAGCAGGAGAATGCTCGATGGAAAGAGTGACCTCAATCAGCGTATTGAGATTTCGTCCAATGACGAAGTCGCCGATTTGGCGGACAATATCAACGCGGTATTCGCTCGGCTCTACCGCCTGGCTAGCGATGTTCAAGCTGCAGCATTTCACGTCGGTGCCTCCTCGGCAGAAATAAGCGCTGCATCCAAAAACATGCTCGGAGGGCTGCAAGACCAAACCTTTAAAATCGAAAGCTCCACAGCCGCAGTCACAGAATTAAGTGCATCGATTCAGCAGGTGGCAGAGAATGCCAACGACGCAGCTCAGGTTGCTGCTCAGACCAATACCGCTGTCCGAGAAGCTGTCGATCGAATGCAACAGATCCAAAGTGCAGTCGAACAAGCATCTACCAAGATGGACGATCTTGGAGAAAGCTCCAAACGCATTGGAAACATCGTAGAGGTCATTCGGCAAATCAGTGAGCAGACCTCGCTACTGGCCCTTAATGCGTCAATCGAGGCGGCCCATGCCGGCGAGCAGGGGCGAGGCTTTGCGGTCGTCGCCGATGAGGTAAGTTCGCTGGCCAGGCGTGTCGGACAGTCGGCCAAGGATATTGAGTCTCTGATTCAAACGGTGAAAGAGCAAACCTCCGACGCCATTTCGTCGATGGAGGTAGGAACGCGAGAGGTAAAGAGCGGCACCGTACTGGTTACAAACACATTGCAAAACTTGGGAGTACTCATCGCTACTGTGAACGATACCGCTACCGCCGTACAAGAGCAGGCAGAGGTCTCGGACGAAATTGCGCGCAATATGGACGCTGTGCAACTCATCGCCTCGGAGCTTGTTACCGGCTCCAAGGAGGCCGTACAACAGGGAGACCAGCTTCACAGCCTGGCTTTTGAGCTCGAACGCTCTGTCGGCGGATTCAATCTGGACGACTCCTCACCATCACCTGCCGCTCTAACTGATGGAGAGAGCTGACCCAAACACCATGGAAGAGATTCGCTTTTGCATCGCGAGTAACGCGGGGTTGAGCCCACCAGAATGGGTATTGCAGGCTCGTGTGAAGCAGCGCATGGCGGCGTTGGGGCTCACCGAAATAAGTGCCTATGCGGATCGAGTCGGCAATTCTTCAGAACTCGACCAGCTAGTCGCTCTATTGCGCGTCGGCGAGACCAGTTTTTTTCGCCATCGAGCGCAATTGGAATCCTTGCAAACTTCGGTGCTACCAACCTTTCACAAACATGGCGAACCTGTCCGAGTATGGAGCGCGGGTTGTGCTAGCGGTGAGGAGGCCTACACGCTGGCGATGATTCTGGATAAAGGATTGGCTCGAAACCAGAAATATCATGTACTCGGGTCTGACATATCCCCGAGCAGTCTCGAAGTCGCGTCGGCTGGTATCTACTCCCTCAACAAGCAGGAGCTCCCTAGCGAGTTCCACAGGTATTTCGTCCCTGTCCGGGAGTCTTCCACGGACCAGTCGGCTATCCATCCGGACATTCGCGACCAGGTGCATTTTGACATACACAACTTGGCAGATGACAAATTTCCCGCTTCTTTCGATCTCATATTCTGCAGAAATGTTCTCATCTATTTCACCCCTGCTGCGAAAAAACGAGTGGTAGAAAAGCTTGTGGCGTCCCTAAAACCGGGCGGATATCTGTTTTTGGGATACTCTGAGTCGCTTCGTGGTGTCAAAGGCCTGAAAGCCGAGGGTGCCCAAGGAGCACGGGTATATCGCAGGGCAACACCGCAATCGCAGCAGCCCAGCGTGGCACCGCGCCAGAAGCCAGCCCCGATTGCCAGCACGCCCGGCCAGCCTGCCAACGCGCCCAGCCACCAGCCTGCCAGCACGCCGAGCACTCAGCGTTTGCGCCTAAGTGGAGAATACAACGACGGCAAACGCATGGCCATAGAGCTGCGCTCCGTCATCAGCCTCGATTGCCCTACGATTGAAGTTTTGCTGGACGAAGCTAGCTATCTCGGCTCTGAAGCCGCAGAAGAGATGCAACGCGCCCTTGCGGCAAACGCCAATATCGTGTTCATTGCCTCCCGCTCTGGCCATCTGCGTTTTTTGAGACGACATGGTTTACTCACGAGCGCCGAGGACAAACGATGAACACCGCGACGGACATATGGGACGAGTTCGTATCTCGCGGAGTATTGGACTGCGATACGCTCCTCGGCGGAATACAGCAGCTCATGAGCGAGACCCTGCATCGAGACGCTCTTCCCGAGATGGCGTACATCTCTTTTTCTCTTGCAACGCAGTCTCTGCTACTGGGCGCTGAGTTACTCGGACGGCTCGCCACCACAGTAGAACGATGTTTCGCCCTGCTCTATGAAGGGCAGCTGGATCCTTCGTCCGCGCTACCTCTCTTGGCCTCCGGGATAGACACGATGGGCAAAGGATTCTCTGAGCTTCATGCCGCGGACAAGAGTGGTGCCCGAATTGAAAAGACCCCTCTAGATGCAGCCATATATGAGTTGGAGACGCTCTACCCTCTGCCCGCCAATGACGATGACACCTTGCAGATCTTGCGTCCGGCGTCCAAGGCTGGCCCCGATGTTCTCCTTGGACGACTCGCGCAGAACGTAAAAAAACCGGAAATCCCATCAAAACCCGTCCCCAGGGACAAAAATACAACGGACGCGAGCATAGCGGTCACGGCGGACGCGGAC
>JAESTW010000673.1 GCA_016763395.1 Kofleriaceae bacterium | reverse complement strand
TTGGTAAACTCGCCTGCGGGAACGTTACTCTGCTATCCTGTAGAAGAACTGTTGTACGAAAACCCCGCAGTCGCGCTCGCTGCCGTGTACGGAATCACACCGAGCACGCCCAAGAATGACGGAATAGTGCGCCTTGTTGCCGCCATCGTGCTGCGCCCGGGCATGTCACTCGCAGCCGATGACCTCAGCGAGCGTTTCCTGAGCCTCGACATGGATCAGTGGCCGCAGACGGTATTCATCGTCGGCGCATTGGAGCTCAATGATGGATATCGGCCCGTGAAGAGTCTCTTGCGTCAAGCGAAGGATAAGCCAGCGCAGCTTCTCGCCAGCTACAACCTCGAGTCGGGAGCATATCGCTTAGATAAGTAGAATCGATAGTTGCCAAAAATTGGCCACGTTCGTAGCGCACTGCTAGGTATTTAGTGGAACCATGAAGCAATTCTACAAGCCAACTCTCATTATTTTTGCAACCTACGCACTGTCGGCATTGTCGATCTGGACTCACGGCTAGCTGTAATTCTACAGACTTGAGAAATTCTCATTTTTCGAGTTGACATCGCAACTGACCAGACTAACAATATGGTCAGTGGAAGAGCAGAAGCGCCAAAATATTCTTGATGCTGCCGTCCGGTCTTTTTCGACCCTCGGCTTCAAAAAGACTTCCATTGCGGACATCGCCAGAGATGCTGGTGTCGCCAAGGGAACTGTGTATCTGGCTTGTGACAGCAAGCAAGACCTCTTTTATCAAGTGGTAATGCAAGACCTGCGCAAGTGGATTGCGACGGTTGCCACGAGTATTGATCCGCGTGCGCCCGCCGATGAAACTCTCATGGCCTTGGCGCGCAATACCCTTGAGTTTTTCGACAGCTTTCCGCTTGTCCGAGATTTGTTCGTCGGTATTTTCCACGGAGAACACCCAGGCTGGGCAGACAAGTTTGATGCCTTGCGAACCTTAGGTCGCGCGAATGTTGCCGAATTGCTCCGATTGGGCATCAGGCAGGGACGCTTTCGCTCTGACTTGGATGTCGAGATTACTGCCGAACTGCTGCAGGATTATCAGCACACCACGCTAATTCTCGGCTATCACGGCGCTGTCAAAGTTGAGGATATGCAGAAACGTCTCGAACTCGGCTTTGACTTGCTTTTCAACGGACTACGCGCCGGTGCCGAGGTTCCAGAGTAGTCGTTTTTTTGATCTCCGAATGACCAGAAAACCGCTCTGGTCATTTGTTCAAGTATTCGTTAACCCCAACCGAAAGACATGACATGCCCAACCTGCAAAAACTGATTGCTCCGCTTTTCATCCGCCGACTCGTACAAAGCGATAAAGGTCGCGCCTACATTCTAAATCAAGCCGCCGATGCAGAGTCGTCCGACGAAGGAAAAATCTTCGATGAGATTCTTGCGGTGGTCGATGATCCAAAGGTTCACAAGCTCGTCAAGATTCACCAGGAGGATGAAGAGCGTCATGCCGAGTTATTCTTAGCTGCTGCAAAGAAAATCGGAGTACCTCTCCAAGAAGTACCAGCGAATCTCAAACTCTTGGCTCGCCTTGATATCGCACTTGGTGGCTTCTTTCAGCAATTCTCTGAGGGCAAGCGCGGTCTCATGGATATCTATCTTCTCTTGCAGGTTATTGAAGAGCGAGCAACAACCCAATTTCGACAGCTTGAGCCTGAAATGCGGAAAGTAGATCCGGCTGCCGCGGACATGCTCTTGGGCATCGCAGAAGACGAAGTCCGTCATCTCAAATACTGCCGCGCGATTTCCAAGCAGTACGCTCCCAATCCTGAAGTATTGCAAGCCACACTAGCTGAGTTTCGAGAGGTGGAAGGAAGAGTCTTCGGTGAACACTCGCGAATCAATTTGGAGCACTGCTTGGACGAGAAATTCATGGATCTCTCGGCTGCAGAAACGTTTTTCTGGCGCGCGATCTTGCGAACTAGTAAACGCAAGAAACTCTCGGCGCCCTCAGACTTTTCCCCGGTGGAGCCCAGCTTCCTACAGGTCCATCTGGCCAAAGCTCGAGCCTTCGCATCGGCAAACTAAAGCCTCTCTCCGGGGCCCTGCTCATCTTTCTTGAGGCAAAAGGGCAACTATCCCTTTGAGCCAGTGCCGAGGGGACGACGACTAGCGTAGGCTTTAGCCATAGCGTGGCAAGCTCATCAAAACAATCACTTCAGAGTCAAGGTTGGTTGCTTTGGCTTGTCTTGCCCTTCGCTGTCCTTATCAGTGGCTTGTTCAAAGTCCGTGACTTAGATGTTTGGTGGCGAGTTCGGACTGGAGATTGGATTTGGTCCCATCGCTCGATCCCGGATACAGATCCTTTCTCGCACACGGCTGAAGGCGCTTGGAACTGCGTTGAACCAGCTGGCAATCTCTTCCTGTTTGCGTTTCACGCGCTTTTCGGACAGATTGGCCTGTCTTGGGCGGGGGCGACCTTGGCACTTGGGGTTGCATTGTGCACGATTGCACTAGCTCGGTTTGTCGCTCAAGAAACTACCAGACTCGGAGCCATCTTTGTTGCCGTTGGGCTATTTGTCTCGGTCGCGAATTTTCGCTTTGGTCCCAAACCCGAAATGTTCTCACTTTGCGGAGTTGCACTTCTACTGCTGCTTCTGCACTACGTAGAACAAACGCGTCGATGGAAGCTCCTCCTTCTTGCCCCGGGCTTGGTTCTCCTATGGGCTTGGCTACATCGAGGCAGTACCGTCAGTATTCCGATACTCGGTGCCGCCTCTCTTGCATGGGCGCTCGAGCGAGATACTCGAAGGCTTGCGTTGGCAGCGCTTGCAGCACTACTACTATCTCTCATTGCCCTGCTACTTTCTCCGGGTATGGCAGAAGGGTTTTCCTCTGCCGCTTCCGTGGTTTCGAATTCTGCCTACACAAAACACATTGGAGAATGGCAACCACTGACATGGGGAGCGGTTACGAGCACAACGCCGCTGCTCATCCCTATGGTGCTTTTATGGGCAGTCCTTGCGCCCGTACAACGGCGGCTTCACTTTGGTACCTTCGTTGTACTCGGGCTCGGATTTATGGCATTCCGGCATGTCCGATTTACGCCGCTCTGGGCTCTTGCCATGATGCCCGAAATTGCGTGGGGCCTCTCGAGAGTACTTCACACCTATCGCGACCGGATTTCCGATTCTGTGAGACCTGGTGTTCTTCGTAGTCTCGTAGTAGCCGCTGGGCTAGCCGCGATTGCGTTGCCATACTTAAATCGTCCGGTTTCAACATGGGGCCCGGGAGTCACTAACTTCCGAAGGCCCGCGGCTGCCGCAAAATTTCTTGCCGCA
>JAESTW010000672.1 GCA_016763395.1 Kofleriaceae bacterium | reverse complement strand
CACCGCTGCCATCGTCTCGATCCACAGAACCTGCTTTGTGTCCGACTGTGCATACGAGTCGATCGTCGCTTGGGGGTCGGAATTTAGCTGCTCTGCAGGCAGGCGCACCAATAAAAGCGGGGCCCGGCTCTTCTTCGCAGCATCAATGCAATGGAGGAGCAGTGCCTCTTCCATGGTTCGTGTGCGTCCAGAACCGCTAAGTCCGGTGATGGCCAACGCCTCGCTGGAACGTCCCGCTGAAAATTCGGCAAAGGCGCGGACAATTGCCGAGAGCGCCTCCTCGCGTCCGGTGAATTCTGGACGCGCAAAATTGGGCCGGTGCGTGGCAGCTACGGTCGGCAGGTGTAGCGCCTCTCGAATTCGATCGATGTGAGCCAAGAGAGCAGGGATGCCACTCGGCCGATCGGCAGGCGCACTGGCGACAAGGCTAACCAGGAGGTCTGCGAGAGGGGTAGCCAAGTGGGCCAGGCGAGGGCGAAGCTGCACTTCTGATGCGTTCAGTATCTGGGACACAATGTCCTGCCTAGTTTCGCCCGAGTGCAGAGGAGCGCCGGTGGCCACCTCCACCAAACTGGCCCCTAGACTGTAAATGTCCGAGCGCTCGTCGGTATACCCTCCGAGTGCCTCCGGGGCCATATACGCAAGTGTGCCGCGGGCGATTCCTTGTCCGGCAGCCTGAGCCAAGCCAAGATCCAGAAGCACTGCGGCTTTCCTTTGGTGAGTTCTGTAGCGCATGTTGTCCGGTTTGACGTCGCCGTGTGCCAAGCCTCGGCGATGCAACTGGGATAGCGCGCTGGCGATCTCGTGGCACAGGCCGATGAGTTGAGATTCCATGCCTTCGCTCTCGCGATCTCCGGACAACACGTCAGGGCCGGCAATAAACTCGCTCACAAAAAAGGTATCCCCAGCGTTGACCTCACCGGCTGCGATCTGTGCGACTCCCACATCGAGTACTTCGGCGAGGCATGGATGCGAGATTGCCGCAAGCCACTCAAACTCTGCAATCAGTGCCGACGAATCTGATCGTACTGCTTTCACGGCTACCTCTCGCTCAGAAATCACGTCCTTGGCCAAGTACACAACTCCCTGGCTGCCAGAACCTAGCTGGCGCAGGAGCAAATATCGGTCGTTTAAACATTTTGCCAAGTTGGTAGGCACCATATGCCAACTAGGTTAGCAGTAATAGTCCAAAAGTACTGGCCACAAAGGACCAGAAACCGGCTCCGAGAACATCTGGCGCTACCCCTGCGCTAAAAACGGTACGGGTACTCACAGCTCGGATCGCGGGGGAATCGGGGATGTGGTAGGTTGCGCCAATGTCTGAAGGCAGTAAGGGCAAATCAGGGAGGCTTGGCGACGATACCCGAGCCCGGATTGATGATTTGAAAGGTGGATGGTCCCTGGACGCCAAGCCGTCGGCCGATCCCAAGCCAGTGATCGCAGCCGACTCACCTCCGAATCCGAGTCGTTTGCCCAAGCTGCCCAGCCCACGAATAAAGAGCAAGACTGTTCCACCACCACCGCCCCCTGGGGCGAAGCGCAGCAAGTCGTCAACACCCGGGCCAATGCGCAAAAAGGCCTCAGCCAGTGTTCCGCCCCCGATAAAACGGGCGAAATCGGTCAGTGCACCGCCGCCAATCCCGAAGAAGAAACCGACTGCCAACGCGGCCGCGAAGCGCAAAGCAACACCATCTGAAGCTGCAAATCTCGCCCCTGCGCCGGAGCCTCTGCCGCCTCCCAAGGTAGTCGTCGCATCTGACTACCGCGACGACGATCCCACGCTGCACAAAACCGATCCAGAGCTAGAGGAAGAGCTTGCGATTCCCGCGGCAACCAAAGGAGTCGAGGTAGACGAAGAAGCGCCGACCCGCGTTTCCTCCTCCTTTACAAGGCAACAAGCGGCCGCGCCAGAACCTAAGCCAACATCCGAGCCCAAGCGCAGAGCTACTTCTATGCCAGCGCCCGTGGTGTCAAACCGTCGATTGCCGGACACGATTGCTCGTTCCTCGGGCGCTTTAGGTGATATTGCCTACCTCTTCAGAGTCATCAAGACACGCAGCATTGCGACAAAGGAGATCGAGTCTCTGGCGCTGCGCATTACCGCAGCCAAAGAAGTACGTTACGGGAAACTGGTCGAGATGGCCAAACTCGCTGTGGGCGATGATGCATTCGATCAGACTATGGTTGGCCGAGCTCGGACATCGCTGCTGAAGATTGAAGACAAGCGATCCCAGCACGCGGGCCGAGTCGCGGCGGTGGATGAGAAACTTGGTGTCCTCGATCGAAGCCGCCAAGAGCGAGCAAAGGAGCGTGTTTCCAAACTCGCTGAGCTCAACCTACAACTTGAGGCCGTGGCTGCGAGCATGGAGCCACTCAAGGCGGCAGCGGCAGCGGCACGGAAACGAGCGGCTGTACTCAAAAGACACCTAGCGTCGTTGGATACCGAAATTCGGGAAAAGGAATCCAGCACGGTTGCGGTAGTAGGTGCCGCCGACAAGGCCTCTGTAAACGCGGAGATTGCCAGTTTACGCGCTGAACGAGCTGCAGTTGCCTCGGACGAACCTGCAATTCTCGCTGATATTGATCATGTGGACCCGCAGATCGCGAAGTTGCGAGAAGAACGCAGCAAGCTCATGGAGGCAGTTGCCGATCTTGAAAAAGACAGGATTAGTGACATCGAGCGAGTCGATGAAAAGATCGCTGCGCTGAGAGCAGGCCGAATCGTAGAAGATCGCCTGGTAAGTGATCAGGTGGCGGAGAAAGCCGCAAGACTTCTCGAGCTCGGTGAGGAAATGCACGATAAGCCACCGGAAGAGGCGGCACTGCATACCAAAGGGCTAGATCGGCAAGATCTCGAGATCGCTGCACTGGAGACTCGGAGAATTGAGCTCAAAGACTTGCTCGGGGCAGCGGAAAAGCCGGCCATGATTCGAGGAGCAGTGTGGCTGGGAGCGATTGCAATGGCGCTAATCGCCTTGGCGGCGCTCATCCTGACTCTCTGATTTAGCTGCAGTGGGGCTAACTCAGCATTTGAGTCATTCGCGATACCGCCCAGTAGGTTGCCGTAAAGCGGCCCGCTGCTATTAGCAGTGCGGCAATACCGACAGTAGCGGCCAGAGCACCGCTGAGACGGGACCAAGATTGCAGGCCGTGCGTCTTGTAGATCATCAGTCCGCAGGTCGCTGCAAAACTTCCCGCGCCCATACCAATGTACATTCCGCCGGGGAGTACCGCCGCCACAATTGCAACAACTGCCAACGCAAGTGAGAATCGCACCATGTTCAGACGCTAGCAAAGGTGATGCGCTGGACCAAGTTTTCAGCAGGTACGCACGCTGGCGACGATCCCATCATTGATCGCATGGTGGGATACATGTATACGCCCGATCTCATGGACATCCCTGAAAGCGAAATCATCGCGCACGTTGGTACCTGCGCAATTCTCGGTTTGCCGAACGTTGGTAAGTCGACGCTGCTCAATCGGCTGATGGGATTGCGGCTGATGGCCGTCTCGTCAAAGCCACAGACCACTCGCAACCGTGTCATGGGAGTCGTCAACTGCGAAGTGGGCAAAGGGGCAGCGCAGGTTGTATTCGTCGACACTCCCGGCATGCAAGAAGGCAAGGGACCATTTCGGCGATTCATGCGTGAAGAAGCACTGGGCGCAGCCGGCAATTCGGACGTCGCTCTCTTGGTGATCGATGTTAGCCATCGCAAACAGCAGGACATGGAAAGCCTGCAGCAGTCCGAAGCTCGCTCGATGCTTGATGCCTTGGAGAAATTCTCAGGGCCTACAATCCTGGCATTGAACAAGGTTGATTTACTTGAAGACAAGACGGCGTTATTGCCGATCTTGACTGGCTTCGACGAGACCAAACGCTTTGATATGCTAGTCCCAATCTCCGCCAAGAGCGGCAAGGGGACCGATCAATTGCTCCAGGAGATAGCGGGCCGTTTTTCAAAGGGCGGGCGACTCTTCCCCGAAGAGATGTACACCGACAAAGCTGAGCGTTTCTTGGCAGCGGAGCTTGTCCGGGAACAACTATTCAGGCAGCTAGGCGACGAGCTACCCTATGCTAGCGCAGTTGTTATCGAGGAATTCCACGAACGCGACAAAGGCGACATCGTGATCTCCGCCGCCATTCACGTCGAGCGTGACTCGCAAAAAGGAATCGTCATCGGCAAAGGTGGAAAACGAATCAAGGCTGTTGGTGAGCGCGGACGCAAAGCGATCTCACAGCTCTTTGGAGTTCCGGTACATTTGAAGCTTTTTGTTAAGGTCAATTCCAATTGGTCGCAACAAACAAAGTCACTGAGAGATTTAGGATACGAATAATGGCAGCACCACTCATAGCAATCGTCGGCCGACCTAACGTTGGCAAGTCCACTCTCTACAACCGTATCGTCGGCGGGCGTCCGGCGCTCGTACATGACACGCCAGGCCTCACCCGAGACAGACGCTATGGCGAGTTTGAATACTTCAGTCGCAAGCTTAGAATTGTCGACACTGGCGGCCTCGATCCGGAAGCGGAAAAAGACGTCATCGGTGCGGGTATTCACCGCCAAGCCCACGCCGCATTGCGTGAAGCGGATGGCATCGTACTCGTCGTCGATGCTCGCGCTGGCATCACTCCGCTCGATCAAGAAGTGGTCGACATGCTTCGCAAACTGGGCAAGCCCATCTTCCTCGCTGCCAACAAAATTGATGGCAATCAGACCCAGTGGCTCGTTCACGAAATGCACGCACTGGGTATGGGTGAGCCCTATCCAGTGTCAGGTGCTCACGGCCGGGGAGTTGACGATTTACTGCAAGCCATTGTCGACAAACTCGAAGTAGAACCGACCCTGGAAGAAGAAGAGCCAGTAAACCTCTTCGGTCCACTGGATGATAAGCCAGAAGAAGGCCAGAAATCTCGAATCGGCGAACTCGACAGACCACTGCGGATTGCGTTTATTGGCAAGCCCAATGCTGGCAAGTCTTCTCTAGTCAATCGCTTGTTGGGAGTGGAGCGTTCCCTAGTCCACGACGTTGCTGGAACAACCACAGATCCGGTCGATACCGAGTTTGAATACAATGACCAGCCCTACATCCTGGTTGATACCGCTGGAATCCGCCGACGTGGACGGATTGACGAAGAGACAGAACGGATAAGCGTTTCACTCGCAATTTCCCAGCTCAAACGGGCCGACGTTGTCGTCTTGGTTGTCGATGGCGAAGACGAGCCAAGTGAGCAAGACGCGCGGCTGGCCGGTATGATCGAAGACTCGGGCAAGGCGCTCGTCATCGCTCTCAACAAGTCCGATCTTTTGACTGGGGCAGGGGCCGAGAAGAAGCTGCGCGAGAAGACCACTGACGAACTGCACTTCTTGACCTTCGCGCCCATTCACCTGATGTCTGCCTTGCGCGGCGACGGCGTTGGCGAGCTCATGTCGCTTATTGACGCGGTCTCTCGTGAGCACCGAAAGCGCATCGCCACATCCGAGCTCAACCGCTTCTTTGCGGAAGTTTGCGAAACCCATCCGCCCCCCAATAAGGGCAACAAGATGGTGACCATCCACTATCTAACCCAGGCCCGAACCCGGCCGCCAACCTTCCTGCTCTTCGCCAACCACCCGACGGCGGTCGACAAGAACTACAACCGCTTCATCGCCAACCAATTGCGCAAGCGCTACGGCTTTGTCGGTACTCCCTTGCGAGTGATCATCAAAAACAAAATCGGTCGTCCGGCCAAGCCCAACAAAAACAAAGGCCGGCACAAACGCAACCGGCGACGAGGCTAGGCTTCGAAAAAATCGGTCGTCCTAATTATGGCGCGGTCGTGGTAGAGTCATAGCGAATGTCGGAATTTGCTCGCCAGCTTACGTTGAACCAGGAGCTGGCGAACTTGCCTGACAATGTCGTCGGCGAGATTCTCAACGGTGAATTGGTTGTTTCACCAAGGCCCGCTGCGCTTCATGCCTTGGCTGCATCCGTATTGGGTAGTGAACTTGGCGGACCTTTTCATCGTGGCAAGCACGGCCCAGGTGGATGGGTGATCCTGGATGAGCCCGAGCTTCATCTGCTTGACGATGTTGTCGTGCCGGATATGGCCAGTTGGCGCCGAGAGCGAATGCCTGAACTTCCAGAGGTCGCTGCATTCACACTGGCCCCCGACTGGGTTTGCGAGGTTCTTTCGCCATCAACCGAGGGAATCGATCGCGCCATCAAGATGCCTCTCTTTGCTCGGGAAAAGATCGCTTATGTTTGGCTCGTTGGCTGCCTGAGTCAGACGATCGAAACCTATCAATCGGACGGAAGTAGTTACCGATTGCTACACACACACCATGGCAGCGACGCCGCGCGGCTCATCCCTTTTGACGCCATAGAGTTGGATATCGCAGGGCTCTGGCAACGCTAGAAAATGGGTGCATTTCACGCCGCATTCCGTAGGTGGCGCCTAGAAGAATCCCCAGCGCCAGCTTCGCCGAACCCCAATGCTGTAAAACGCACTTCGGCCAAGAAACGACTCAAAGCGGGCAAACACCCCATAGGAGCGCTCCTTTGAAGTAAGAAAATCCATGCCAACCCCGATCTCGATCAGCGGCAAAATAGGCTCCTCCACATCGTCTGCAGCAACCGCCAGCACACCAACTCCCAGGTCAATATACGGGACATATTGCAGCACATCGATCAGATAGCTAATGCCAACGTGCGAGTAGCCAGCGTACGCGGGGGCGCCATCATCGTAGTACGTTCCGCCACCGGCGCTGAGTTTTAACCAGACCGCCTCTGTCACTGAGTATTCGTAGTCAAAACCGATTAGGCCGCCAAGCGGATTGTGGTCCGGAATCGAAAAGCCCGACACCGCGACGCCCGTACTAAATGAAGATTCGCCCTCGTCGGCGTGTGCACTGCGGACTGCACCAAGCCCGTGTCCCGAAAACGCTTCAGAGAGTACTCCTAGAAGCACTGCGGCGGAGCAAAGGGCATGAGTGAAGTTATGCACGAGTGCTGCACATTAGCACTCCTGCCCACAAGAGGCAGGGCGCTGGACAACCTTCTCAATGGAAGTCGAGTCCAAATTGACACTCTCGCATTTCTGGTGTTACTACGCGGTGCTAAGGCATTCTCACTGGATGCAAACGAGGAATTATGGCAAAAAATAAGGGTACCCACGGTCGCGGCAAAGTTGATCCCGAGCTTCTTGAGCCGGACGAATTTGTCCAAACAGTCAATTCGCTAAGTGACAGGTTGGCGCCGCACTGGAAGAAACTCGCTATCGGCGGTGGACTCATCGCGGCCGGCATTGTCGCGTGGCAAGTGATGGGTTGGATGCATGACAAGTCAGCCAGGCAAGCCACAGACTCCTACGCCCAGGCGATGAAAGTTCTCGACCGTCCGGTAGTCGGCCCGGACGAGACTGCACCCGAGACTGCGGTTCCAGTAGAACCCTTTAGCACCGAAGAGGCGCGCCGAAGCGCTGGTCTTGACGCTCTTGCTGCTGTCCGAAGTGAGCACGGCAACATGGGGCTGTCCGCACTTACACTGCCTCGAGAGGCAAAGCTTCTCCTTGAGTCCGGACGTTTTGATGATGCTAGCGCAGCCTATGCCAAAGTCGTCAAGAGCAGCGTTCCCGATGCGATACGCATGAGCGCTCGCGAGGGCATTGGCTACTCTTTAGAGGCAAAAGCAATGGCCGAAGAAGATCCTGGAAGCCGTCAAAGCGGCCTTGAGAAGGCTCTTAAGGCATTTGCCGACATCCAGCCCAACGAGGGCGGGCCGATGCGAGACTACTGACTATATCACCAGGGGCGAATTTTGGTCGCGCTCGGAAAACGCGACGAAGGCATCAAGATGTACCAAAAAGTTCTAAGCGAGAACCCGGACACATCACTGCAGCAATCGATCGAAACCCGCTTGGACGGATTGGGAGCCGGTGAATAGCCACATTCGCTGCGCCGCGATCTTGGCTGCGCTGGCATTGCCTACCATTGCCGGATGCGCCACACCCAATCGCAACCTAGACGCAAGCTCGGCCATCGAGAAGACAGGAGCTGGCGTTCCAGTTCTGTCGACTTTTTGGCGCAAGTCGATAAGTGAAGTATCACGCGATCCTTCACCACAAGAATTCGCCAGTCCGGCGCTGTACATGGCCTCCAGTTGGGCCGAAGATCAACTCTTCATGGGCTCACGCAGCGGCTGGTTCTACGCTCTAGATGCGCCTCGTGGTGAAATTCTGTGGAAAAAGAAAATCGGTGCAGTGAGCAGTCGCCCACTAGTGCACCGAGGCCGAATCTACGTTGGTACTGACGACGGAATACTCCTCTGTCTCAATACTCTCGGTGAAGAGCAGTGGCGATATGCGACTCGCAGCGCAATTTCTCAAACACCTGTGCTCGCAGATGATGCGGTCTTGGTCAGCAACGAGGGCGATCAAATACATTCTCTTGATCTGCAATCGGGCAAGCTCCGCTGGAGCTACAAGTCCGAATCTGATGAGGAGTATACCTTGCGAGGGCACGCCGGACTTCAAGTGGACGGTGAGCTGGTTTACGCGGGTTTCTCAGATGGCAATGTCGTTGCCCTGCGCACTGCAACCGGGTCAGTTGCATGGATAAGCTCTCTCAAGAATGGCGAAGAACGTTTTTTAGACGTCGATACAACCCCCGTTATCGCTGGAGATTTAGTCCTGGCGGCCTCGTCCGCAGGTGGCCTCTTTGCCCTTGATAAGCTCACTGGCAGGATTCAGTGGTCTCGCGAAGTAGCAGGCGGCGGTGGTCTGGTGGCCAACGATACGCACATATTTTTCGTTGCAGCCGAACTGGGCGTCTACGCCTTGGATTTTCACGGGAACATCATTTGGCGGCAGGGACTTCGAGATGGTGGTGAGCCCAGTCAACCAGTCTTGCATGGCGGACATCTTTTCTTCAGCCTGTCTGAAGCGGGGCTCTTTGTCGCAGATATTGATAGCGGCGAAATCGTCCAGTACTTCGATCCCGGCTACGGCATCTCAGGATCGCCAACCATTGGGCGGCAGGGCATGTACGTACTCAGCAACACGGCAGTGCTGTACTCGCTTGGCATCAGTAGTACTAGAGAGCTCTAGGTTGGATAAGTCCAACCGAGCTCTCTAGCGCTGGCTGCGCAAGCGTTTACTTTACGCGGCCAGCCGCTAAATTCT
>JAESTW010000671.1 GCA_016763395.1 Kofleriaceae bacterium | reverse complement strand
CAAGGGGAGAGCGTGGCAGCGGGGCAACCCATCATCATTGTTTCGCGAGGCGGAGAGCTAGAAGTGTCTGTCGGCATTCCGGCCGATATGGTCTCGGCAGTAAAGGTCGGCACCAAGGTGAGCATTGAAGTCTCAGCTCTCGGTGATAAACGTTTGCCAGGCACCGTCCGCGAAGTGAGCTTTGTGTCGGAGAGCTCAACCTACCCAGCCCGCGTTGCATTTGATGAGGCGCTTGACGTTCTAAGGCCCGGAATGGCCGCCGCCGCGACTTTTGATCTAGGTAGCAAGGTAGCGGAACTCTCGGTTCCTGCGAGTGCCGTTGCGAATCTGGAGGAAGGATCTTTTGTCTTTGTTCTGGAACCTGCCGAGGGCGATACCTTCACAGTGACCAGGCGTTCCATTATACTCGGCGCACTTATCGGCGAGTCCTTCGAAATTGAAAAGGGGATTGCCGTTGGAGAGCGAGTGGCCGCCGCCGGTCTCAGCTCACTTGTCGATGGCATGAAAGTGAAGCTAATCGACTCCCCGGACAAGTCTGCGCCCAAAGAAGCCGCCAGTAAACCAAGTCCTGGCGACAAAGTAGGCAAGCCTGATAGCGAAGTAGCCACACCCAAGGCGCCTGAGGGCGTAGAGTGAGTATCACAGCATGGGCCCTAGACCGGACAAGGGTCATCTGGGTCGTTCTGGCATTGCTCGCAGGCATGGGCGCACTGGCTTATCAGGGCCTTCCCCGCAACAACATGCCAGAGTTCACGATTCGCTTTGCCGCGTTGGTGACGCAATTTCCTGGCGCTAGTCCTGAGCGCGTTGAGTCTCTCGTCACTGATCCCTTGGAAGAGGTGGTTCAGGAGATAGCTGAGGTCAAGTCCATCAGTAGCGAATCGAGAACCGGTCTCTCCATCATCACGGTCGAGCTTCGGCAGGACGTGCCCGAGAAGCTGCTCCAAGGAGTGTGGGACCGATTGAGGCGCAAAATTGAGGACAAAGCCCGAACCTTACCGAGTGGCACCAAACCACCAGATCTCCAAGATGATGGTTTGGGCCAGGTTTACGGCATTGTAGTTGGTTTGCAGAATGATGGCTTTAGCTACGACGAACTCGAAGACTATGCTGAGATTGTTCGGGACAAGATTCTAACGCTCGAGGATGCGTCCGAGGTCAAGATCGGCGGCGCGCAAATCCCCACCATCTACATCGACTACAGTCCGGTAAAACTCGCAGAGCTAGGGCTCAATGCCCAGAGCCTGCAGCAGTCGCTTGCCGCCACCAATATCCTATTCCCGGGAGGGTCAGTAATTCTCGGAGACGAGCGTGTAATTTTGGAACCAAGCGGCAATTTCACGACGCTCGCCAAGCTTCGCGCAACGCTCATATCACTGCCTCGGGGAGGCTCAATAGCCCTCGAAGACATCGCTGAGGTTACAAGAGCCTATAAATCCCCCGCGACGAGTTTGGTGCGCATCGACGGCAAACCAGGAATCACGCTATCGATTTCTGTCCGGGACGGTGCCAACCTCATTCGGCTCGGCGAGGCTGTCGACAAACTCATGGCCGAGGAGGAAACCAAGCTACCCATCGGAATCAACGTATTTACGGTGGCCGACCAAGACAAGGTTGTCGCAAAGTCGGTGTCCGACTTCATTGGCAATCTACTTCAGAGTGTTGGAGTGGTGTTCGCCGTCATGCTGCTTATGCTTGGTCTGCGAACCGGACTGGTCGTTGCCTCGCTCATCCCGATGACGATTCTCCTCACTCTCTTCTTCATGGGCGCGATCGGGCAGGGGCTCAACCAAGTCACGCTTGCCGCTTTGATCATGGCTCTTGGAATGCTGGTTGATAACGCCATCGTGATCAGTGAAGCGATTGTGGTCGAAATGGAAGGAGGGGCTCCTCCGAAGAAGGCCGCCATCACGGCGACCCGTGAACTGATGATGCCGCTCTTCATCTCGTCGCTAACCACATCGGCCGCGTTCCTTGCATTCTTTCTCGCGGAGAGTTTGATGGGGGATATCGTAGGTCCGCTATTTATCGTCATCACCATTGCGCTCTTGGGCTCGTGGTTCTTGGCGATGACTCTTGTCCCATTATTGGCGGTCGCGTTCATACGTCCAAAAGTCTCGGACAAAGAAAGCGTAGTGATGGGAGGGATTCGCAAAGGGTACTCGTTCTTTCTCGCCCTCTGTCTTCGATACCGAGCGGCCGTTGTCGTTGTGATTCTCGTGCTCTTTGTTGTCGTCATGAGGAGTGCTGGCTCACTGCCCTTCATCTTCTTTCCCGATAGCGATAGAGCCCTTGTGCAGGTGGAAGTCAATCTGCCCTTGGGCTCGCGAATCGAATCGACGGACAGAGCGGTTGCTGCACTCGAGCAACACATCGCAACTGAGCTCTCAGAGGAAGTTATCAACGTGAGCAGCTTTATTGGCCTTGGCCCAGAGAGCTATGATCAAGGCTACCAACCCGGACAGGGCAATTCGGCCTATGCCCACCTACTCGTCAACACTTCTTCTGGTGAGGTCAATCAGCGGGTCATCGATGTGATCAATGCATTTGGCATCGAAAATTTGCCCAACGCCGAAGTTAAGGCTCGACGTCTTGCAGGCGGCGGTGGTGGTGTGCCGATTGAACTTCGCATCTCTGGTCCCTCACCCGCCGAGCTTTACCGAATCGGTGAACGCATGAAGAAATTCCTGCAAGAAACCCCAGGCTCAACCGGTGTGTCCGACAGCTGGGGCCCGCGGCTTAAGAAGTTCGCTGTCAACATTCGCCAAAACGATCTACGCCGTGCCGGCCTCACCAATCAAGATGTTGCAGTAAGCCTGCAAACTGTGCTCACGGGCTTTCAAACCGGCGAATTTCGCGAGAGCGACCGGTCGATTCCGATCACGATGCGCGCTGCCGACGCAACGGAATTCCACGTTGAGGACATTCAAACCATTGCGATCGTCTCCCCTATCACTGGCAAGTCCATTCCCCTTTCACAAGTGGCAAGCGTCGATCTCGATTGGCAGTACCCGCGAATCAGGCGACGTAACTTAAGCCGAATGCTGTCGATCACAAGCTATCTTGAGGGAGGATTTACTGCCAATGACCTTAGTGTTCCTCTGGTTACCTTTATCGAGGAGGACAAAAAGAGCTGGCCTGATGGCTACACTTATGAGCTTGGTGGTGAGGCAGAGCAATCCGAAGAAGGCATGGGCTCGATTATTGAAAAGCTGCCGATTGCCGGCGCAATCATTATTCTCTTGCTTGTCTTTCAGTTTAACTCGATTCGAAAGTCAGTCATTGTTCTCGCGACGATTCCTCTTGGGGTCATCGGAGTTATTCTGGGGCTGCACGCCTTCCAATCGTACTTTGGCTTCTTTGGTTTCCTCGGAATCATCTCGCTGGCGGGTATCGTAATTAACAACGCTATTGTGTTGCTCGATCGAATCCGACTCGAGATCGAAGACCGAGGGCTCGATCCCAATCAGGCCATCGTGGTCGCTTGCAATCACCGCTTGCGCCCCATTTTGCTAACCACCTTAACGACGACGCTGGGGCTCCTTCCTCTCTATCTCGGCGGCGGCGCTATGTGGGAACCGATGGCGGTCTCAATTATGGCAGGTCTGATGTTTGCAACCCTAATCACACTGGTCTTTGTCCCAGTGCTCTACTCGCTGTTATTTCGAACGAAGAAAGGGACCGTGTCATCATGAGGTTACACCAACACCTATTGTTT
>JAESTW010000670.1 GCA_016763395.1 Kofleriaceae bacterium | reverse complement strand
TCTTAGGTGAGGAGGGTAATAATGAAAGTGGTCTGTCTTCGCCCGTCATTAGCGCCGATGGCAACTATGTCGTCTTTGGTTCGCGTGCCAACAACCTGGTTGAGGGCGATACCAACAGTTTCGCGGACATTTTCAAAGCGCTGAATCCTTAACCACCGCAAACGGATAGTGGGGCTGGGGCTTCAAGGCTGCGTCGCGGAGCCTGCCGTTGCATTTTGCCACCCGCCATCGACTACCCGATACCGGCGTTTACTCAGGTAGCCCGAAGAGTGGATCGCTATCGTCCGGGTTGCTTCCGCCTTCGGTCCCACTAACCACATCTCGGTCGATCCTGCGAAAGCGCAAGGGATAATTTACGATGTATATGGTGTCCGCATTGGCCCCGACCGCTGGTTTGGGAAAGGGCACCGCATACGCAGCATCGAGAATACAGTCTGTCAGCGGACGCAGGCTGTGAGACATGCCAATCAGTTTCACGTCTGAAACCTCTCCCCGGACAATTTCGATATGCATAGAGAGTGAGCCCGCCAAATTCGGTTCTCTGCCGAGACGCCCTTCGTAGCAGTTTCTCACGGGAGCAATTACATGAGCGCGGATAAGCCGAGATACCAGTGATTTGGGAAGTTCGCCCGCAGGAGCTATGCTTGATCGCCCAGCTGGGGAGTCTTTGGCGACGTAGGAGAAACTCGCAAAGTGGCCGTCCGCCCTCTCTGCCGGGGTTGGCATTCGGCGATAGAACTCCGGCCCCCATTTGTTGGCTAGGGCGAGTCTGTCTGTGGCAAATCCGTCTTTCTTGTTCAACGCAACCAGAGCGCTTACCTGAGTGACTACCGAGAGTTGTCTTGCAGCCGCCCGAAATTGCTTTCTGGTTTCGTCCTCTTTTGTCGCGGGAAAGGCGTCGGCACTTGTGGTTGCCAGCACCACTCTCGCAAGCTCGCTCGACAGTTTGCGCGGCAGTATCTTGGCTGCGATTTGAACTTGCGTGCCAGCGCGCATCCCTTTGACCCAGACTCGTTTTGGAGCGCCACCTTTGTAGAAACCAAACGCCGCCGCACTCTGTCCGGATGCAACGATTCCGCGCACGTGATCACCAACAAAGACACCTCGATCTAACTCTACCTCGATCGCCTCAAGCGGTGTGGGTTGACTGAGTTCCGATAGAACCTCTTGTCCGCGTTTTGCCGCTTCATCATGGCGAATCGCTGTCACGCGTCCTCGTCCTTTTTGTGCCAGAGTTGCCAGCGGACTTCCTGCCCAATCTGGCAAAGGGGCGTTCTGGCGTACGAGTATCGCGGTTAAGACTCGACTTTCGTTGAGATGGTCAAAGCCGAGGGAGGTCTCGAGTTCGGTGTAGCTCGTCATTGTAGGCAGCAGGCCGTCAGTCACAATCACCACTAGAGTACGGTCTCTTTTTTTGAGAGACGAACCCAAACTGGCTTGTCCGAGAAGAAGTGCCTGGGACAGATTGCTGCCGTTTCGAAGGGGCGTGCGCCGAATTGATTGCGCTATGGTATTTCGAGTTCCTCTGCTCGCTCTCTGCCAAGAGCCAAGCACTCGATTGGATTTCCGATTGTAAGTGATAGCCTCGACCTTGATATTCGCACCCAGCGAAATCAACATGCCATCAACAAGTTTTGCTGCCGCTTCCCGCCCGGCCTTGCCCATGCTCTTGGAAGCATCGATCAAGAGCAGTACACGTTCAAACTTGGGAGTCAGGCTTTGCGCACCCTCTGGTACGATGACGCGAATGGCAGCAATGCCGGTGGTCGCTGTCAATGGATAGAGCGCTACTTCAGCCCGTGCTTTGCCGGTGAGGGTTGCGCTGTTTTGAATCACTAAGTCGCCTACGGGAGCGAAAAAGCGATGTCTCACTGCGTTGCCAGATTTTTGACCACCAGTGAGTTTCGCGCCAGCGGCGAAGAAATCACCCTTTGTCCGGGAGTTGATGATAACTTCACTCCGGGATAACACTGGCGAGTCACCGCGGTTTGGTAGCCGGACACTGTAGTTTCCTGAGACGAACTGAACCGGAGCTTGCCATCGAATTGTCACCACAGAACTGCTTTTTCTCGGTACCGGAAATACTCTCAACTCATAGCGGCTCGTGTCTCCGCGGCCCGAACCCTCAGAAGCAATCATGCGCAGGAGTCCGGTGTCCGGCTTCGAGCTCTTTGTGCCGCTCTTGATGAGATTGATGCTCGCGCCTTCTCCGACAACTCCCTTTACCGTACTGTTTCCAGAATAGTCACGAATAGAAAAATCGGAGATCCCAGCCTGTGCCGGCAAATCGAAACTGTAGAGTGCTTCCGCATTGCCGCGCTTGGCATTGCTCAAGGTGATGGTCTCGACAACGTCAATTCGCTCACGGGTCCACTGGATTTCGAGTTTGTGGGCAAGCTCGTTTACTTGTCCCCCGCCAACCACCTCGATTTTTGTTTCCGCGAGTGCCGAGGTGGGCATTAGGAGCGCGAGAAACGCGAATGTGAGGCAATACCAGTGCTTTGAATCAGTCATGTCGATGGGAAGACAGCTCCCGGCCCTCGAAGTTGCGAGTGTTTCCAGCTAATCTTATCGTGTGAGTAGTCGTTTGAGCAACGGTCTTGTTCTGTCTGGCGGAGGAGCCCGAGGCGCGTATGAGGTTGGAGTCATGCGCTACGTGCGTGAGGAGCTGCCCAAGGTGCTCGGGCGCCAGATTCCTTTTGACGTGATTACTGGCACAAGCGTGGGAGCGCTCAACGGAACCTATTTTGCCGCAACCGCAGATACACCCGCTACTCAGGCTAAGCACTTGGCGACGGCATGGTCGGGCCTGCTGCTTGAAGAGCTTATCGGACTGACCAGCAAAGATATGTTCCGTGCCGGACGAATGCTCTTTGGCAAACCGCCACCGCCACCACAGCCTGGCGATTATCGCTATGGCGGCATTCTCAATACCGATGGGCTTGAACGTTTTGTGTTCAACCTGGTTCCATGGCGCGGCATTCGGCGCAACATACGATCTGGGGCTCTCTCGTCTCTCGCACTCACCGCAACTCATGTGGGAACCGGACACACGGTGGTTTTCTTGGACAGCAAGAAGGACATACCGATGTGGTCTCACAATCCCTTCGTCAGACCAATGCGGGCGGCTATTGGTCCTCGGCATGCACTTGCTTCTGCGGCGATTCCGGTGCTCTTCCCCTCGGTCAAAGTCGGACGGGCCTTCTATGTCGACGGTGGCTTGCGAAACAACACTCCTATGTCGCCAGCGATTCGGCTGGGCGCTGACCGGCTTCTGGTGGTTTCGCTTCGTCACAAATCGTCGAAAAGTGAAGAAATGGCGAAGGCAAAGACAAATGAATCGGATTACCCGAAGCCGCTCTTCCTTCTAGGTAAAGCTCTCAACTCGCTAATGCTCGACTCTACGGAGTACGACCTCGACCGAATGCGGCGCATGAATCAAATCCTCGAGTCGGGGACGGCCGCTTTTGGCGACACCTTTGCATCGATGATTGCCCCGCCGGAGAAAAGGGCTTCTCCCATGCGTCAGCTTCGAGCTGTGCACATTCAGCCCTCAGAAGATATCGGCGAGATGGCGGCAAGCTTGGTTCGAAGAGGAGGGCCGCGACTCAAGGGGCGAGTGGCACGAAACCTTGTCCGGAAGGTGGCCGGCAGTGAGGGAACCAATGAGGCGGACATGCTCTCGTACTTGCTGTTTGACGGTGAGTTTTCGTCCGAGCTGATTGAACTTGGATTGCAAGATGCCCGTCGGCACGAGGAAGAACTTTTGCGCGTGTTTGGGAATTAGATGGAGATGAGTATGAATTCAGAAGATCAAGTTCCTTTTAGCTTAGAAGCGATCCGCGAGGGCCTTAATCTCGAGGAGGTGAAGGCAAATAAATTGAACCTTCTTGGGCCCGGTGGATGTGTGTCCGGTGAGAGGAATGGGGCAAAGGTTCAAGTCGAAATTCGTCAAAGAAAGCATGTTGATGAATCGCACAGACGTACTGCCGAAATAATTGAAGAGCGGAAATCATGGTACGAGGGAACTGCAACAGTCACCGCATTCTATCGGTTCGGACAAGGCCCAAACTTCAAACTCCTCCGCGAAGGTACCTTTAGAAGCTGGCTTAAGCGCTATGGCTATCAAGATATCGAAGTTGGCGAGGCATCTCTCGATTTCAAGCTCACTATCAAGGGCAAGCCGGTTGATCAGGTGAAAGACGTGGTCTTGTCACAGCTCAAACCCCTTCATGTCTACCTTGAGGAGCGCAGGGGAACGCTGCCTAGTAGCGATGGCAACGAGATTGTGGCCTCGATGCCAATTTCGACCCAAACGCGGTCAGAGTGTCTCGAGCGGGTTGATAGATTGATGGACCTTTTGGCGGGATTGGCGAATTGCGATCTGGTCGGGTTAGAGACCTTGCGAAAATTGCCGGACAACCGCGAAAGTGAGAATGACGGGACGCCGCGCTTCACCGTGTCTGTGCCTTCACAAGTGGATTTCGAGGCTCCGTTGGACGATGGCGAATTTGTCACTCGCGCTTCCACACCACTTCAGCGGGAGCTTGCACCCTTCGACATTTCTT
>JAESTW010000669.1 GCA_016763395.1 Kofleriaceae bacterium | reverse complement strand
GCATGACTCGGCAAACAGGGACTCAAGAACCTACTCCAAGAGTGGTACGAGTACGGTTTTCGCTCTGCCAAACCAGGCCCGGACTACGGACTTGAATGAAGCGTTATCCGCGTAACTCGTCATACGCTTCCACTCACGCACACTAGCTGTGGCAGTGAATGTACAGGGGCCTTCTTGTACTTCAGTCTCTACCCAGGAGAGGTGAAAACGTCGGTCGAAAGCAAAGGCGTTGCGCACCGCTATAGGGCATGCATCGAAGGCCAGGGTGAGTGTGAGGATGTGCGCGGTCCAAAGATGGTTGTACTGTAGGCTCAATTCACCCAGCTCTTCGAGACTCTTGCCCTTGGGGTTGCGATAGGTGAGAACCGCGCCGAGGCCGAGTCCTTTCTTGAGCTCGGTACGAACCGACTCAATCGTTGCGATGCCGCCAAAGAGACGATGGTGTCCATCACTCAGAATAATCGGCAGTCCCCCGACCGCGACCACTGATACCTCGGGAAGTGAGTCCAACTCCGCTTGCAGATCGGCGAACATGCTATTTCTCCTCTGGAGTGCCAGGCCAGGTAGGTGGCAGCAGGATTTTTGTGCGTCGCTGCCGATTCCATTGCACGAGGGCCCAGTCAGGTTCTGGTGATGTACTGAGCTGATGCTCGAAGTCTGCAATCATCCAACAGGTCAGTTCCATGCCATTCATATTCTCTGAAAACCGTGCTTTGGGGGCGTCGCTCAAGTTGCGAGCCACCCAGTTGGGCTCTGCCTTCATGGCGGCCCAGCACTGGTGTACGCCTTCCCGGTCTCGCGATAACATCGGTGTGTAGTACGCGGCAAAAGCACTGGCGTGTTCATCTTCTCGCACCCACCGAGCCATATGTTTTTTGTGTAAGAACTCTTCTAGGCGAAGTGCTATCTGTGTCGTTGTTTTCCCATTGAGTGCCTTGTCGAGCATACGCACCGCGCAGCGTCCTTCGATCCAGGTCGCCAGCTCTGGAAAATTGTCGTAGAGCCATTTAACGTAGACAAATTCGCAGAGTGTTAATACCGCGACTTCGCCCGCCATCACAGAACGCATATAATAGCTGAAATCATCAGCCGATGTCATATCTCCAGGATGCGGTAGTCCCCAAAGCTGGTGAATACAATCGTGCACCCGGAAGATCACAGAACGCATTCTCGATTCATCGTCACAGGTGCCTACGCGTTTGGTGGGTGGAATCTGCGACCATCGCGGCGCCCAAGCGCAGGGTTGTGCACTCATCGTCGCGCCGGATTCTAGAATCCTCGCCCGAATCCCCGCCCATTGGGGTGGCAGAGTTCGATCCAAAAACTCTTCGATTTCAAAGACATCATAGGCGCCCAAGATGCGGCGGAGCTGTGGGTCTTCGACCTTAATCGGAAGCAGGGACATTCGTGCCCATAAGGTATCACGAAGCCGCCACGACGTTTGAGGCTGATCCAGTCATAGATGTTCTGCGGCGAGGATCGAAACACTTTGCTACGTCGTCTGGGGCAGTTGGTGCTGCTTATGCAAAGACAGTATCAACACCTTCGCTTCGGAGTAGGGCCCGGACATCACCCGGGAAAACCGGATCTCGGTGCCCCATTGCGAGTTAAGCCTTGCCAAAACGTCTGCGGTTTCTCTCCTTGGCCTTTTCCGCCTCCTGCTCGCGATTTTTTGGGGCGGCGCTGGTTACCAAACTCTCTAGAAGCTCCGTGCTTGCTTTCACTACTTTCGCGACTGCTCGGTCGAAGGTTTCCTGGTTACCCTTCGCAGGTTTTGCACTGCCGCTGAGTTTGCGGACATACTGCAATGCGGAGGCATGGATTTCCTCCGCCGTAGCCGGTGGTGAGAAGTTGGCGAGCACTTTTATGTTTCGGCACATGCTCGGGATTATAGCCAGGAGGTTTGAAGATCCAAAGAGATGAGGTTGTCGCATTTTTGCAAGACAGTGACGTGGTCACAGAGCAGAATCGGTGCATGGAAAAAACACTTTCTACTTATTCTGGTGGCTGCCACTGCGGCAATGTAAAATACTCGGTAGATATCGCTGATGACACGGAGTTCCTAGAATGCAATTGCTCGATATGCAGACGAGCGGGATGGCTTCTTGTGTTTGTGGACGAATCGGCCTTTCGCTTGGAAGGTGATCCGCCGCTAACAGACTATCTTTTTCACAAGAAGGAGATTCACCATACATTCTGTCCGACATGCGGAGTTCGTTCTTTTTCTAAAGGCGCAACTCCGGACGGGGCTGCACTCTACGCCGTAAACGTGCGGTGCACGGATGCCGATCTATCCAAGTATAAGATCAATGAGTACGATGGCGCTAGCCTGTAGCTATGGGCGGTTAGTCCTAATGTAGGCCGCCGGTGCCATGCCGATTAGCTTTCGAAAGGTAGTGGTGAAATGCGACTGGTCGCTGAAACCGTATGTCGCCGCGACCTCCGCAATGGGGTGGTGCAGAATCGCTGCGCAGCACTCTTGTAAACGATAGCGAAGGATCGTCCACTTCGGGCTAATTCCGACATGGCGTTGGAAGAGACGTTGCAATGTCCGAGACTCTACCTCCTCTGTGATGTCAGAAATCTTGCGTATGTTCTTGTTGGTTTCAATCTTTCGTATCCAAGAGTTGACCTGTATTCCCTCCGATGAGAGTACAGGCGATTGATCTAGTAAGTGTTGCTCGAACAATTCAAACTTATCTCGGACAGAAGAGCATCTTTGAAGTTGAGCGGCGATTGCTCCCGGTTGAGGAGTTCGTTTGTCCGTGAAGCGTGACATCTCTCCGCCGTAGAACGCACGAGCGCCTGCGGGCGTGAATTTTGCGGATAGGACTCGGCCGGCTCCCTCAAGTCGGCGAGTAAATACGCCGCTAACGACTCCGACCAGTTCAACTTGTTCCGCTTCGCATACAAGATTCAAATTGGGACCGGGGACTACCTCCTGCTCAAATGGCTCAGAGATATCCCAAGATACCGTCCAGAAGAAGTCCACCATCGACGCCAGTGACTCACATACAGAGTACCGTTGGACGTCATACTTGCCAACGCCTTTTTTGGGATGAAGAACACCCAAGCCGATTCCAGGAAGTTGTATTACCATCAGTTGTACCAGTATACGCAGACCGTCTTTCTACGTGAGATATCGCAATCCACGCAACCGTGATACAGCACACCAATGCAAGTCGCAATTGTTACTTTCGATCGGTTCAATGAGATCGATTCTTTTGTTGCCCTAAATATTCTCAATCGAATGTCCGGGCTCGGTGTGCGGGCGGATATCTGCGCTCCAACCCCGAGTATTACATCCATGAACGGAGTGTGTTTGCAAAATGTCCGGCCTTTGGAGTTTGCTGCCTCGGCCGATGCTGTCCTAATTAGCAGCGGTCAAGGCACGGCACAAGCGATCGCAGATTCGAGTGTGCTCGGGCGACTGCGACTTGACGCAACCAGACAGTTGATTGGTTCCCAGTGCTCCGGAGCGCTCGTACTAGCCAAGTTAGGGCTACTCGACGACCAACCCGCCTGCACCGATTCCATGACTCGTCCGGCGCTTGAGGCGGCTGGCGTGCGTGTGATCGAAAGCGCTTTCCATTGCGTGGGCAATATCGCTACAGCGGGCGGCTGCCTGGCATCATCATACCTGGCGGCCTGGCTTCTACAACGGAAACTCGGCGACGAAGCGGTGCAATCGGCTCTAACCTATGTCGCCCCCGTAGGAGAAGAAAAGTCCTTTGTCCAGAGACACCTAACGGCACTGGCGCTGTGATACGAAAGTAGTGAGCCGAGGAAACGCAGATAGCGTGTTTTGTAGCAAATCACAAAATCAAGTTTGGCGGATCAGTAGTTGTGGATCTAGCCTGCGGTATCAGCGCAACTCTCGCCAACCCATGATCTGCATACCTGCGGATGAGCCGGTCTCGCCGACAACTTCCTCATCGCCCGCCCCTTGTGGGGATCATCGCCAGCGTTTTCAGCCGGACAGGGAGTGATTTCGTCCAGATGTTGTCCGGTTTTTTCCGTACTGGGGAAGTGGCCTTAAAGTCACCAACATACTCTTTCGATTTGCAACGGTGCCCAAGCTCCCCTCCTACTTGCTCACCTTTGCAGCTGGGCCTTCTGCTTTCATCGAAGGGCGAGCCTCTACTCCGCTGCGTTATCGCGCAAAGCTCGATGGGCGCGCAACGATGACCTAGGAGCTGAAAACATATGATACTCTCAGTCGTCGAGCATTCCTTGGATACGCCCATGGCTCTCGTGCACCCGAAGGCTATGGGGGGAAAATTCACATTCCAAGATCTCAGAACACGCATCGCCGCGTGCGATATCTGCGTGCCCCAT
>JAESTW010000668.1 GCA_016763395.1 Kofleriaceae bacterium | reverse complement strand
CCCATTTTACTGGGTTCTACTCCCTCGGACACATCAATTTTTAGATTGTTTAGGTCTTTGAGAGTGATGGTGGTTTTCTTGCCGTAGGTTTCTATCTCTTCAGTGTCCGGCGACTTGGAGTCATCGGATTTCTTTGAACAGGCCGAGTGAGTGAGCAGTGAGCACAAAAGGAGGGAAATGGGGAGTTTCATAGTAGAGGCCCTAGTAGAAGGTTGAAGCGCAGAAGGTTAGGGAGTAAGCGGCTGGATGTCGTCAATTGGCATGTCCGCCGCAGCGGTTGCTCGCGGTGGCTCTGGATCTCTGGAAGTGACGGCAGAGTCTCCCCAGAAGCGACTGAACTGATGATCGAAGGCAGCGACGATTTCAGGCCTGGTTGTAAAATAGACATTCTCTAAGTTAGAGCCGAAGCCAGTGCCAGTAAAGTTGGCTGCACCGTAAATCACCGAGGTAGCTTGTCCGAGTTCGTTGCGGAAAATCATAAACTTATTGTGGTGCAGCAAGAAGCCTCTATGGTTGGTTTCCATAAACTTCACAGCAAAACGACTCTCGTCATCGAAATCACCGGTTGCGCCGCCACCAGCTTCGATAAGGGCGGTTATTTCTTCTGCTTCATTCTCTGAATTGAATCCCACAACTGCAGGCGCTCCTACAAGAGGCTGCAACCAATAGACATCATCATCTGTAATGAGGCGTGCCTCAAAGCCAGGCTCACCTTGTAATTGGAAGGTGATAGCGTCGAGCATTTGGCGCCAGCTGAATCGATGCGCCGCAATATCAACTGAACTCGCTGCTAGCATTTGTATCTGCATGATCGCGCGAATCGCGTTACGATCTTCAAGGACGGGGATAAAGAAGGCCTGAAGGTCGTCTTCCTCTGGACTTTCAATTTGGTCGCGACAATCATTCATTGCCGTCCGAAATGCGCCTTTGCCATCGGTGCTTGCCTCGCTCGGGTCGATGAGTGCATCGATTAGGCACACATGGCTCTGTACGAAATAGCTATCTCGGGAAAACTCAGCAAAGTGCCAGTTCTCGTGGTGCAAATGGGTTCCTGACGACAGGTTGCCGCTACCAAAGACCATCTTGACGGTATTGTTGGTAACGCCTACGCCTTTGAACATCGCGTACTCGAGAAGATCTCGGAGTGCCGCGGGGCCAACTTGGCGGACATCGTCGAGTTCCTTGATGTCATCAAAACGATTGTCGTCCGTGGTTCCTGGAGTCTGATCGGCGCCATTCCTGTGCGCGATGATGTTGGAAGCTGCACGCGCATTGAGCCGAGCATCGATGTCGAGTTCAATAAACCCGACGGACAAGTCGTTGACCAGTGCGAGTACTGCATCATCGCCTTCCAAGGGCGCGGTAGCTTCGGCATGAGGATTTAGCATTACTAGCTTGGTATGCTGAAACCCAATACTTCCTCGGTGGCCGCGAATCATGACATCGGCACCGCAGCTTCGGAGCGCATCCGCTCTGGAGTTGTTCTTGTCCAAGACGAAGTCGACATCGACACCCCGCTCCGCAGCCGCACACAAAGCGTCCGCAATAATCGTGTCCGAGAAGGAGAGGTAACTGAGGAAGAGCTCGTCACCCGCTTGGGCTTCTTCAACGAGTGCTTTGAGTCGAGATTGTGGGCTTTCAGCTCGCGAGCCTGAGATTTCAGAGTCATCTCTGGTGCAGAAAACGTTCTTCGGTTTTGCACTGATCATGCCCGTGTTGCGAGCATTGGCCACTGGTTGCGCGTACTCGTAGCTCTTGCAAATTGGGTTGGTGAAGGCGACCTCGTAGGATTGGGTCGGCACACAAATTTGCCCAGGTTCACATGAATTCAGAGAGTCAGCTTTGCCGCCGCCGCCGGGGCTAGTGAACTCTTCACCAGGGCCAGAACAGGCAATGAGCAGTAGCGATGTAACTAGGAATGGAAGTTGAGGGCGCACAACCGGACATATTGCAAAGGACGATCCAGGTTTTGCCCATAGTTATCAGTAGGATAGGGTGGCTACTGGAGTAGCCAGGAAGGTTTACCGGACAGCTTGACAGCCAGGAAGGACAGCCAGGAAGGCTGGCCATCAATTTCCTGTGTGAGCAGCTAGTCGCTACTTAAGTGCGTACTTCAGTTGAACTTCCAAGTAGTGAGCGAGCTCATCAGTTCCATGCGAGCCGCTTTCGTTTGGAATAAAGATGCTGTAGCCCAATCTCAATCCCAGGCCTTTTCCAATTTTGTGCATCGCCCAGCTATCAACTTCGACTGCGGTGAAGGCATCCACAGTCTCGGGAGTCTCGGGTCGCAAGAAGAAATGCGTATCAACGCCCAAGGTTACCATACTCATTGGGTGTTTTACCCGGACAACAGTACCCATAATGTTCGTACGCGCACCGATAATGTCGGCTAGTCCCATGAACTTGTGTCCGGTTGGGTATAGTTGATCCCAGCCTTCATTGGTGGCCGTGTCTGGGTCATCGCCAGAGGCAAACCAACCACCGAGAGCTAGCTGTGTTTTGGAAATGTGTGTCCCAACTTCAGCATCACCTTGATATGCCAGCTGGTCTCTCTCGCCAACACCCACTTGCAATCCTGCTTCGGCCCGGACGAATATGGAGCCGAATGATTTCTTGAAGCGACTTCCCAAAGTGAATTGAGCACCAAGTTCGGAGTCCGCATCAACTCGAGGCGAGATTTGGCTTAGAAGATAGGTGTCCAGCTCAATGTCCGGACCAATGATTGGGCCAAGTCCGGCATAAATGCCGGTAAAGTATTGGTCGCCAGCAGCAAAGGGCTTTACTTGTGCAGGATCTTCTGCGACTTGAGTGAAAAAGAGGTCAACCCAACCATCACCAGCATCTAGGCGCGTCCGGAGACCGTCGAATGTCCGGCCGGTCTGATGCCAGCCGACAGAGCCAATAACCAGGTGTTCGCCGTATGCCATTTCAAATCGCCCAGCATCGAGCCAGTAGCCATCACCCTTGAGGCGCATGGTAGCTTGGTGCATTTGCAAGTTGCCGTCGCTTAGAGTGTTGTCTTTGTCCGCCCAAAAACCACTGGCCTGTGCTTCGAATTTTAGAACAACACTTTTTCCGTCCCCAAGATCGCTTGGCGTGGTCGATAGGCCAAATCTAGCTCGATAGAAGGTAGCGTCCGATTCGCGAAAGCGAGGGTGGTTTCGTCCAACGAGGTCGTAGCCCTCTCGCAACTCATATCGAGTAAAGAACGAAGCAGTTGGAATCAGAGAGACTGGAGCTGGTTCCTTGACCTCTTCGGCGGCCACATCTTTTTCGACCGGAGGCGGCGCATTGTCATAGGTGTCCGAGATTGCGTTTGGCAGTCCGGTACCAGTGATGAGAATAGTAAATAAAGCATGAGGTAAATAACGCATGACATCAGGAGTCATATGCATCGGAGTTGCCAACTAGGACAATCGGTAAGTGCCTGTTATTACTCGGCATGCAATGGCCGACGCTGAACTATCTGCGTCATTATTCCATTTCGCCGCAGTACATGCGCCAAAGTTGACGGAGTCGAGCATACTCATTGGCTCTGTTGGGGAAAGCGTGGCCGCGCTATCCTGCCTACTGATGACGAAGATACCGAGTGCGAGCTTTCGACCCAGGGCTTAACTCCCGTTTTCCCTTAGTTAGTTCGTTCGTCTAAGAACAAATAGACCACGCTTGATATCGCTAACGAGTATCGTACCGCTTGCAAAGAAGGGGTAGTTACTCCAAGCGCCGTCGTAGGAGGCTGTGCCGCAGCCCTCGCCAGAATTGCATCGCGCATCATCTTCGGGGTAGGTATCGTAGTACGCCAATTCAGGGCTAACGTTCTCGGGTAGCGTAGGAAGACCATCTAGGCCTATGAGCCGCAATCCACTTGTGTAGTTCGCCTGATAAATGACCTTGTCGACAATGTACGCGTTGTGTCCGATGGCATCTCTGGGGTTGTCAAGTGTGCCCAAATAGACCGGGTTGTCTAGATCTTGCAAATCCCAGACGTAGGAGCGAGTGCTGATGAGCGGCTGATTGAGCTCATCAAATTCATCATTCATGATGAAGAAGCGATGGTCTTCTGTCAGCCATCCCTGATGGGTGTAGCCAGCACCTTCGTAATAGATCCGGACGATTTGTGTAGGATTGCTTTTGTCTTGCATGTCCACAATACCTACTGTCTGCTCGTCCGATGTGAAGCAGAGTTCGCGCCCTTGGTAGTCGAGGTCGGGACCGCTGTAAATGACGCACTGCAGGTCATGTGTATATACGTCTGATGGATAGAGAGGTCCGGCAGCTTGTCCGGCGGCGATTCCTCCAGAAAAACAACCCGTATAAGAAGGGCTCATTGGAGTGCTGAGATCGAAAATCAGAAGCCCACCGAAACATGATTCAATGTCAGCGCCGACGACGTACGCCGTCTCTGTCTCCTCAGTAATTGCAATATTATGTGCGCTGCCAAACAGCGAAATATGAGCGGTCTCCGCAAAGGTTTGCGGCGCTGTGATCCCTCGCAACTGAGTCAGATCAAAGATCTGCATGCCGTGCTCCTCGGCCTCGCTAACGATATAAGCGTAGTCTCCATGCACTTTGACATCGTGCCATAGGCTGGCACCTGTGTGTGTAGGAAGTGAGCCCAACACCACAGGGGACTCAGGAATACTAACATCGACAAAGGAGGTACCAATAGACGTGCCAACGAGCGCGATTTCGGCCCCTGTTTGTGGATCTGTCCAACCCCAAATGTCGTTGCCCTCGTGTCCTTCGGCACCGAGAAGGGTGACGGGGATGTGTGCCAGCAATTCGATACCGTCGGCGTCCGGCTGTGCGATTGCCGAATCGAGCATCAGGATACGTGAGACATCTGCAGAGCGAGCGGACAATTCTATGGTTACGGGACCAAGCTGCGCGTCGGCTGGAACGTCGAAGAGGAGAGTTCCCTGGTTTTCTTCGAGATCAAGAATACGTGTGGTCGCGGCGATCTCGCCAGCCTTGCCATCGAGCGTTACCATTCCGACAAGTCCACCAACGCGTTGCAATCGAATGTGACTCTCTTCCGTGAATCTGCGTCCCATGACGCCAGCCTTGATACTGCGAGGGTTGAATACAATCGCTTCTTCTGGCAGGGCAGCCCCCGCCGTCGTGATCAGGCTCCACCGGACAAGCTTGCTTGTCTCATCGCCGTTAAGAAAATTGATGATGATGAGTTGCCATTGGCCTTCGAGAGCTTCCCCGACCATATTCTCCAAAGGAGTGTAGGGGCGATAACTGGTGTTGGGAAAGGCTTGGCCCTGATTGCCCCTCTTTACGTTGTCCATAACGTCGAGAGACGCGCTATCTGCAAAGGTCAGGTTGACGTCGCTCAGACTGGAGCGAGGGTTGGCCATCAGTTGCACAGTCTTTTCGCTCTGAATGTGCCTAAGATAAATGCCCATCCCGTTTATGCTTTCCTGCTCGATTTCTACTTCGACTCGCAGGCTGTGAATAAATCCAGTGTCCTCGATGTTGACGAAGTCCGAGAGTGAGCCGTCAATGAGAGCTCCGGGGACTCGCTGGTATTTCGTGGTTGTCGTGATGAGCGGGCGAAGAAGCGCGGCGTCTAGAACATGAATAACTCCGTTGTCCGCGTCAATGGTTTCGCCACCGACAAGTACGCCATCGTTTAGGAGAACCCCACCATGGCCATAACGGACGTGAATCTCGGAGCCTGCGAGCGTGGATATCGCAGTCAGTCTCTTCATCCCTTCGACCGAGAGTTCACCTTGGTGAATGTGATAGTCCGCGAACTCAGCCAGTTTTTCTGGAGTTAAGAGTTGTTCTGGGAAGTTTTCATCACGTATCGCGAACAAGGTAAATGGGCCAGGGCCATCTAGAACCTTCAAGCTATCGGCATCACGAAGTGTTTTTTCCAGCGACGAGAAGCGCGAATCCTGCCGTACATAGTCGGCGATAGTGCTTGGATCGCTTTGGTTGTCCCCACAGGCGGAAATCAGCCAAAAAGCAACAAAACCCAGGAATACCGGCAGCTTGCGAAACATACAAGGTCGTACCAACCCTCCGCTTGTGGGTCAACCGCGGACGCCTAACAAGCTATTTCTACTGATACGGCCATCCTGCACTACCCAAAAGCCCTGTTACTTGGCAGCAATCGTATCCCCGATTGTACCCGCAGGCTAGCTCGCTCAAGTATTCTATCGAACGAAGGAGAATTGTGAATCATGTCACTAATAGCACTTGTTAAAGGCCGCCGCGGCGCCAGCGGATTTGGTCATGCATCGACAGCAGAAGAGGTAACCCAAGGAATCGACTTGAGCGGCAAGACGGTTGTGATCACCGGTGCAAACTCGGGCCTGGGTGCCGAGACAGCCCGAGTACTCGCGATGCGTGGGGCCGATGTTATAGCGCTTGCCAGGAACCCGGACAAAGCCGCGAAAGCAGCAGAGCTTCTGCCGCGAGCCGTCGGAGTCGCCTGCGAACTTTCAGAACCTGATTCTGTCCGACAATGCGTAAAAGAGATTCTCGCAATGGATCGCAAGATCGATATTCTAATCTGCAACGCTGGAATCATGGCATTGCCAAAGCTAGAGCAGAAGGATGGCTACGAACTCCAGTTTTACACCAATCACGTGGGGCACTTTTTGCTCATAACCGGGCTAATGGACGCGCTCAGTGAAGACGCACGGGTGGTCATGCTCTCGAGCTACGGACATACCTTGGCCAAACGCGGCATCGAACTCGACAATCTCAGTGGCACCGACAGCTACTCTTCATGGCGCGCATACGGGCGGTCAAAGTTGGCGAACCTTCTTATGGCCGTCGAGCTTTCCAGCCGCTTCGAAGGCAGCCAGCGAACCGCGAATGCAGTACACCCAGGAGTGATCCGGACAAATCTCGGTCGTCACTTGCATCCGGTAATGAACGGAATCTATGCAGCCACCGGCGCCATCTACGCCAAATCCCCCGAGCAAGGCGCGGCAACCACTTGCTATGTCGCCACAAACTCAGCGCTCTCTGAGATAAGCGGTAAGTACTTCTCTGACAGCAATTTGTGCAAGACGAGCCGGCACGGGCGTGATAAGAAAATGGCAAAAGAGCTGTGGGAAGCGTCCGAGAAAATCGCCACCGAGAGTGTTTGAGCGTGCCAGCGTATTCCGTAGCGAGAGCGAACTTGTTAGCATTGCTACTATGGGAATTCTGGGGAATATGGACAGACTGAGTGGGGCAAGTATCATTGCGATTGCGATGGCATCAACAACACTTGGTTGTGGCGAAGTAGAGGTTCCAGCGGGAACCAGTGACGCGGCGACTGGCACACCTGACGCGGCGACTGGCACACCTGACGCGGAACCGCCCTGTCCACTGGGCGCAATCTGTGGACCAGACCAAAATATTGCTTTCGTAACATCGATGCCGGTATTCCCAGGTAGTCTAGGTGGCTTGTCTGGTGGGGATGACCTATGCAATTCTCGGGCTGATGCTGCTGGCTTGCCAGGGACCTACATCGCATGGCTCTCGGACAGCACAACTGACGCTGCCACACGGATTATCGAGGCTAACGCTAGTGGTTGGGTGAGACCGGACGGTCGCCCATTCGCCCTGAGCCGTGCTAGACTACTTACCGGACAACTCCTCTACCCGCTTAGCTTGGACGAAAATGGCAATGAGGCTCTTGTCAATGTCGTTTCCGGAACTTCTATGGAAGGTACTAGGACCACTGACACTTGTGGCGATTGGACGTCTGAAACGGAGCAAGGTGAAAGTGGCAGGTCGGACTTTGTTTCTCGAGCCTGGACATCATTTGGGGCCTTCCCTTGCACAAGTCCAGCACACATCTATTGCTTGGGAGTCGACTTCGATAGCCCTCTCACCTTGCCTG
>JAESTW010000667.1 GCA_016763395.1 Kofleriaceae bacterium | reverse complement strand
TCTGCGGCTCTGCTAACCTGGGTCCTACTAAGTTTTCTTACTTGGGATAGTGCCGTCCACAGCAACTTGCCGCATGCACAGTTACGAAATGGACCGAGAACATTTAGTCGATTGCATACAATCCCTAGAGATGTATTTCGAACGCTTACTCGCCTGCGCTTTGAACGAAAATACGTACTCATCGCTCTCGTTGCAATCACAGCACCATTCCTCGCATTCATAAGGCATCTAGGACCGGTCAGCGGTGAAAGCATGGCCGCCATGATCGCCACGCCATTCTTGTTCTTGTCAATGATAACGACTGCTCTGGGATGGAGACATTTCAAAAAAACCTTTGATCGTCCCTATTCCCACTCTCACATTCCACTCGCGATTTTCTCAGGGCTCGTGGCAAATGCGATGTTGTTCCTCTGGGACATTGGCTGGATACGAACAACTCCTACGGCATTTCTACTCTCTGCTGGCACCACCGCTCTCGTTGTATGTGTACGCGCGGCCAATATCGCCAATGGCCGCTTCTAATCGTTTCCCAGGGCCGCAAGCGTTACGCCGCTGGATGATTGCAGAAGGGCTCTGGTCTGACCTTGGCGGTGGAATTCCTAGAGACTGCCAACGGACCAGAGTGCTGCTCCTCCAAGTTCATTCCCCGGACACGGTTTCCAGTAAAAGCCGAAAACGCAAATCGGCGGCCCTAGTGGGCCGCTAGACGAATCGGGTTTTTCTTTTCGAAGGATTGAGATTAGTTCACAGGAACTTCTTTACTGTCACCAGCAACGAAGCAGCCTCTTATGAGATTGGTTGCACTTCAAAGTTTTATGAACAAGACGCTAGCAACCTAGTTAGGTTAGCTGCTCCCACCATGGCTTCCTTATTTCTAAGAAGTCTTCGCGGTCTTCGCAATCTTGTCGTCCCCTACGTCATTTGCATTCTGAAGGTTCATCCTCTCGTGCGCTTTGTCCTCTCTTTAGAGTACGTTTGCGTTCTTACCCGTTGCATGTGCGGACACATTCAACGCCTTCCTTAAGGTCTTTTTCTCTATCACGACATCAGTGTAAAGAGTCTACCTGCGATGAGCTTCCAAGTTCTCATCTAGTTCCGTCCTCAGTGTTCCACCCACTCTCAACGGTTTACTCCTCTTTGCACCTTTTGAGCTTATTTCATCCCAAAACCGTGTCTAAGATTAACTTTCCAAGGGTTTTCCCCGCCATCCAGCATTACGCGGCTTATCACCACATATTCCCTCCTAGTATTAGCGAAGTTCGTCTATCGTGAAGTTACCCTCACAACGCCAACTTTCCTCGCCGCACTTTCAAGGCTTTGCTCCGAATAGCGATCCGTAACAACCATCGATGGGGTTAGCATCAATACCGTTCGATCCCCTCTTAAGCTTCTCACTTCCCCAGGCTACATTCCGAATGCCTTAGTGCCGTTTACACGTCACCTCCGCTCATGTCCTTACCGTTAAGGTCCTCACAGCAATAAATTACTACGTGATCCTCCTCAGCGAACTGCAGCGTCTCATCAGCCTTCAGCCCCATGCTCTGTCTCCACAGCATGCACCTGCACAAGTCTTTCTTACCTGCCAAACAAGCGCCGAAGCACTTGCCTACTTTAGATACCCGATTCAATTGTCAAGCGGTCCACTACAGACGCCGAGCGATGTCGTTTCCGACCAACAGAAGATTTATAATGCAGAACACATGCCAAAGGCAAGCTATCCACAAGCTATTGATATTCTAATAGCCCAGAACTCTTAACGATGTAGCGATTTCAGACAGTCCTGTGGACAAGCTCTGGACAGAGTGTGTGGCAGTCAGCACAGCTCGTTGATTCCCGCACACTTGCGCTCTAGGTGTCCAAACTTTGGTCAGGATTTCCGGAGTGTAGCGAGAGTGATCAATCCGGAGAAGGAGTACAGTCAGCCGATGATCTTGGTCCGAGATCTGCGCTTGCGATGCGATGAAGACAAAGCCTCAGTGCTGATGGTCGTGGAAACGCCCGCTGGCAGCGGAGTCAAACTCAAATACGACGAAGAGAAGAACGTCTTTCTGTGGTCTAGGCCGCTGGTCGCTGGCGTGCAATTCCCCTACGACTTTGGCTTCTTGCCACAGACCCTGGCCGACGATGGTGACGCTCTCGATGCCCTCTTACTCACCGATCAAGGCTCCTATCCGGGAGTTGTCGTTCCCAGCCGGGTGATAGGAGCGCTCAAGGTCAAGCAGTTTCGAGAAGGTCAGCCGATGAAGCGCAACGACCGAATTATGCTCTTGCCGACAAACGATCACCGACTGGAACACATCTTGGAAGTGGCGCAGATGGGGCAACGAATCTCCGAAGAGATAGAAGCTTTCTTTTGCGCGTCACTTTCGCTGACAGGCAAAGAAATAGAGTTTTGCGGTTGGGCCGACTCGTCCGAAGCCTGCGAGCTAGTGGACGAGGCTGCTGCTCGATTCTTGTCCGAATAGACACAGTGACTTCTAACGCCAACCAGTATCAGGAACATCGTCCGAGTCCTCCGCTCACTGAGTTTGTGGAGTGCTACTGGACGGCCCGAAACAGTACTGGCTTTAGCGGGATCGTGTTCCCGGACGGCTGTGTTGATATCTTGGTCGAACAGTCAGGAGATAATTTCACACAACGTATTGTCGGGGCGATGACTCATGCCCTGATACTTCGTGGCAGTGAAAAACGCGACACGATTGCTATACGGTTTAGTCCGGGCGGTATCCGGGCTCTCCTAGGTGTTTCTCCAGTAGAACTCGTCGACACTTCGACCTCACTTGAGAATGTTCTCCGGGGACCCGGGCTGCGAGTGGCGCACTTGCCAGTAGCGCAGGCGATTGTCGAGCTCGATCGCTGGCTGCTTGTACATTTACCTGGAGTCGATGCAAAGGCGCGTAACTCTGCCCGTATTGCTCGCGCCTGTATCGAGTCTCGTTACTCTACAGTTGCGGCGCTGTCCGATGCGTTTGGAATAAGCCGGCAACACCTTCGTCGTCAGGTACTGGCTGCGACTGGGCTTGGCCCCAAGGAGCTGGGACGTATCGGGAGAATGCGTAGATTGAGCCAGTGGATTACAGCTGGAACGATCCCCAACGCCGACGTGGCGGTATTGGCTGGGTACTACGACCAGGCCCACATGGTGAACGAGTTTCGGCAGCTATCGGGAATGACTCCCGGCGCCTATGCCAAATCACTGTATCGCCTGTAGTTCCTTTTTTCCAAGACCGCGGATGGAGCTTGGACTATTGTGGCGGCTATGAAACTTGGTTATGTCATTGTGTACGTCCCAGACGTCTTGGAGAGCGTTTCCTTCTACGAACGGGCGTTTGGACTGCAGCGTCGCTTTATTCATGAGAGCGGCCAATATGCAGAGCTGGAAACCGGCAGTACCGCGCTAGCATTTGCCAATGAGGAATCGGTAGCTCTCGCATTCGAGCGCAATCGGCCCACAAAGAACGCAGCAGGAGTCGAGATTGCATTGGTCTCGGAACATGTTCAGAATGACTATACGAAGGCGATTGCGGCAGGTGCTAGTGCTGTGAGTCCTCCAGAGGAGAAGCCATGGGGGCAGACTGTCTGCTATGTCCGAGATCTAAATGGGGTCTTGGTGGAGATATGCTCTGCTGTTCAGCAGTGATTGCGGAAGCGGCCGAAACGAGTAAATTCGTTTCGGCCGTCGTCTTTGGATATATGTCCGGATCTAAAGGCGGACTACAACTCGCTAATGACGCTCAGTGGAAGCACGACCAGCTTGTCCGAGTCACCATCGACAATCAGTAGTTCATCTGCAGCTTCGTCAATCGCCATGCCCTTGATGTCTCGGATTCCGTAGCTGCGAAGGCTGAGTGAAGCTCCCATTGTCTGCGTCGACAAGTCAAATACACTGAGATGGGGGCCATTGCCCAGTAGTAAATTGCCATCGGAGTTTACGCTCAGTGCGCCGGCCACAAAACTCGACTCTGGCAGTGCGTACCATTGTTGCTCTGCACCATTGCCCTCGGCGAAGCGACCGATGGAGCTAGCCACTACACGATTGTCTAGCTCAGAGAATGTCTGGGGTTGGGCGTAGATTAGTCCGGTCTCAGCGTCGAAGGTCACGGAGTGAGTCATTTGGTAAACCCCAGTGTCCTCTAGGTCGTCCGGCAAGTAGCAGAAGTGCCGAAGCAAGGTGTTGGCATTCAGATCTAGCATGTAGCCTTCGTTGAGCGCGGTCAGCGCAAAGCGATTGTTTCCCATGGCGGCGATATCTGTGAACTCAGACTGAATAGACTCATCGGCACTTGGGAAAGCTTCTAGGGCGAGGACAAGAGAGAGAGTACCATCGTCGCTCATCTCGTAGATACCACGCTCAGAGTCCAAGGCGTAGCGCTTTTGCGTATCTGGGCTGATTGTTATGCCAACGACATCGACGTCGGAAGAACCAATGGCGGCGCGCAGATCAACCACTTTGGGGGTGTCATCAGGTGGAATTGGAGACTCTGCTGTGGTGCAGGCAAGCAGGAGTAGAGCGGGCAACGCAATTCGCAGTGTTTTCATACTTGCCCTTTGAGCATAGGCTGTACCAAGTCAGCAATCGTGCAATATCGGGGGCTTTGACCACTTTAGACTCAGAATACTGAGGATCCAATGCAGAAACTTTGAAGCTTTGTCTATACTCCGCGGGCGTGGCTAGTAAATCGAATCAACTCTCGGACCGAAGAATCTTGCGGTGGAAGGCGGGAAAGGCTCAGGAGACTAGCGATACCCTGATTGTGGAGCAGGCGCTTGAGTTGCGCATGGCGGACAAGACGCTGGCAGTATTGATGCGAACTCCGGGCAATGATATTGAACTTATCCGAGGGCTTCTGTGGTCTGAGGGAGTTATTCGACGGGACGAGAAACCAGCAGAGCTCACACGGAGTGATCCCAATACAATCGAACTTCACATGGACCACGAACTCGTGAAGGAGCGATGGGCTGAGCGAGACGTCATTACCTCGTCCGCCTGCGGTGTATGTGGCGCCTCTGCTATCGCACGATTGGAAGAACTGGCAACATCGATTCTATCCGACTTAGAGTGGTCCGCGGACAAGGTAACGAGCGCGTCAGCCCGCATGCGCTCAGAACAGGCCTTGTTCCATGCAAGTGGCGCAGTACACGGAGCAGCACTCTTCAATCGCTCTGGGGAACTTGTCCAGTGTCGTGAAGACGTCGGACGGCACAATGCAGTGGACAAACTGGTCGGTTGGGCGTTGGGCGAATCACTCTTGCCCTTGTCCGACCACGTCCTGATGGTCTCCAGTCGGCTCAGCTACGAAATCGTGCAAAAAGCGATCTGTGCCGGGATACCCCTCGTACTGGGCGTGTCCGCTCCTAGCAGCCTAGCGGTGGATATGGCCGAGCAATGGCGCGTGACACTGGCTGGGTTTGTCCGGGGACAGGGGTTTAACGTCTACAGTCACGCATATCGGATAGTGCCTCAGAACACGAAATCAGATGCGGAGAGCGTTGTCTCTACGTAGCCTGCAGTTTCTCCGCATAGGCCGAGACCAGATCGCAGAGTTGTCCGGTTGTCATCTCGACGTAGATGTCGAGGTCTGTAGTCCCAAGATGAGAGCACATGAGTCCGTCGTTCCAAAGCGTCGCGGCACCGTGTACGGTTGCCCAGATCATATTTGCCAATTTGGCGGTGGCCTCATCGGATTGTGCAGGCCCGACGACAGCCCGAGTGTTTTCGAGTAAGCGATCGAAGCACAAGTCAGCGACGCTTCGAACCTTGGGGTGCTCGTCCGCGTGAGCCAGACTAAACATGACGCGGTAGTGAGATGGATGGCTTACTGCAAAGAATAGATAGGCTCTGCCAGCAGCAAGCAACTCGCTCGAAGGATCGTTCTTTTGTTCGTTCTGGTAGCGCTCCATCTCGGCGTAGAGTTGCTGATATCCATCGATGGCAAGCTCGGCGAGAAGCTCGGCTTTGTCCGAGAAGTGATGATAGGGAGCCGCGTAAGACACGCCAACTTTTCGGGCCAGTGCTCGGAGTGATAACGCCCCAACGTCGCCTTCCCGAATGAGTTCGAGCGCGCCGTCGACCAATGCTTGTCGCAGGTCGCCATGGTGATAGCGCCCACCTTTGTCACCGTCTTTTTTCTTGCTCTGTCCCACGTTCCCCATCTCCTTGTATTTACCGACCTTTTTAGGGTTTCTGCCAACCAGAGAGATCATTTCAAATCTAAGTGGCATTAAGTATCTTGACACCACTAAGATAAGTCCTATCTAATCAGTGTCAAGATTGGCGATTTCTCAAAGGGAAAAACAGTAAATGTCTAAAATTATTAAGATAGGCCTTCCTCTCACCGTGATTCTATTCTCGGCGGCAATGGCGCTCAGCTCATGCAGCGATACAGCCCGTACTCCAGAAGGAGTACAGGCTCCCCGTCCCGTATTGGTTGTCGACGCCCAGTCCAGTCAATCTGGTGTCAGTTTGACCACGTCAGCGACGGTCCGAGCTCGTCACCGCGCTCTACTTTCTTTCGCCTTACCGGGGCGAGTCGCCGTGAGATTGGTTGAAGTGGGGCAGCGAGTGGAGCGCGGTCAGTTGCTAGCCCGACTCGAAGATACGCAGTTTCGACACGCGAAGCAGGGCGCGCAGGCGGCATCCAAAGAAGCCGTTGCTCAGTTGGACCAACTTCGGCGGGATTTGGATCGCGTCCGACATCTGCATAAACGACAGGCCGCGAGCCGAGAGGAGTTGGAGAAGGTAAGCACTGCCGTGTTGACGCTGGAAGCTCGCCTTGGAGGCGCAAAAGTCCAAGTAGGGGAGGCCAGACGGATGCTGTCCGATACCAGAATCGTGGCTCCTTTCGCGGGAGTCATTACATACGTTGGAATTGAAGCGGGGGAATACGCGCAACCAGGACGCGGAGTGATTCGTCTGTCCGGAGATCAGGAGTTAGAGGTCGAAATTGAATTGCCTGAATCTGCATTGTCCGGTGTGACGCAGGGTAGTAAGGTGGAAGTCTCACTGCCGATATTGGGTGTAGATGGACTCAAGGGGCACCTTCGTTCGATCTCTCGCGGAGCCGAACAAGGGCTTCTCTTTAGCGCGATTGTAGCGTTGGACGCACACGAGGCACTCTTGCCGGGTGTCACCGCGCAGATTCGTCTGCATACCGATGCGGTGACCGGCTTCTCCGTGCCCATCGCGGCAATTCTCTCGCCGAGCGGCGGTGATACCTATGTGTATCGCGTCGGCAAGGATTCTCGGGTAGAAAAAATACCTGTAGTCGCCATACAGCTGCGTTCCGGAGCTGTTCGCGTTGAGGGAGCACTTGTACATGGAGACTCTATTGTAGTTGCCGGACATGCAAACCTGAGTGACGGCCAAGAAGTTGATGCACGAGAACTCTCCTCTTCTCCTCTTCACTCGGAGCTTTCCCGATGAAAGCGGCAGGGTTTATGGCCAAAGTGCTCGACCATCGCAGGGTCGTTCTAGCGAGCGTCGTGGTGCTGGTGCTCATGGGATTGTTCTCATGGATGCACATGCCCAGGCAAGAAGATCCACGAATGCCAGATCGCTTTGGAATGCTGGTTACTGTCTTTCCTGGGGCAGATACCGAAAGCATGGAACGGCTCGTCGTCATTGGTCTCGAAGAGGAACTGGCGCAAGTAGGCGGCATTAAAGAAGTTGAAACTCGCATTCGTGGTGAAGTCGCAATCTCGAGGATTGAACTAAAAGATACGATTGACGAGGTCGCTCCGCTCTGGGATGAAGTGGAGGATGCAGTGAGCATCGCCCGCAGAGATTTCCCTAAGGGAGTACTTGAGCCAGAGCTCAATAAACGTCTCATAGGAGACCAGGAGACCGCAATTTTGGCCATTACTGGCTCTGACGATCCGCTGGTGCTGCGAGCTGCCGCTAGAAAAGTCAGAACTCGTCTCCTGCGCCTAGAGGGTGTTTCCCGAGTGAAGCTTAGTGCTGATCCGGGCGTTCAGGTTACAATTGCGTACGACGACGCGACAGCAAAGCGCTTGGGCATCTCGGTTCCCGACCTCAGCGCACGCTTGTTGGCCCGCAATCAGATTATCCCCTCCGGGAGCGTTCATGTTGCTACACAAAATGTGGATATCGGTCCGGGCAGTCAATTTGCATCACTGGAAGAACTCGCAAGCTCAAGTGTTATTCTGAAATCGGGAGCTACCGTTGAATTGTCCGATATCGCTACGGTTCGGCAAGAAGTACAATACCCGGTGCAAGACCTGATGCGGTACAACGGCAAAAGGGGAGTCGGAATTAGTGTCATTGGTGAGCGAGATATCAATGTAGTGGAACTCGGACATCGCCTGCGAAGCGAACTCGAAGTATTGGAAGATGAGTTTGCGCCACTGTCTATCGAAATACTGAGTTTCCAACCCGCGTACGTGGAAGCGCGCTTGCAGGGCTTGGGCATGAGTCTACTCTTCGGCATTGGTATCGTCGCACTGGTTCTCATTTTGGCCATGGGATTGCGTATCGGTCTCTTGGTCTCCGTCGTGGTTCCAGTAGTCGCTCTAATCTCAATTGCCTTCTACGCCTTTGGAGGTGGTGTTCTGCAGCAGATGAGTGTCGCAGCTCTTATCTTGGCTCTCGGTCTCTTGGTCGACAATGCCATCGTGGTGGTTGAGTCGGCGCAACACTATTTGGACAAAGGCTTGTCTCGGCGCGAGGCTGCAATCAAAGCTGCTAGAGACCTGGCGTTTCCCTTGGCAACTGCGACCGGAACGACCATAGCCGCCTTCATGCCAATGTTGCTAGCCACAGGTTCCGTAGGAGATTTTACGAGGGCTATTCCTATCGTGACCATCATTACGCTGGTTGTTAGCTACTTCTTTGCGGTTCTTGTAACTCCCATATTGGTTGCTGCCGGACTGCGTAGACGTGTTCAGAAAAAGCCTGGTTTCATGGCCGCAATCGGAGCCTGGGTTTCAACGATTGGAGCCATGCGCCCCAAGACAATTATTGTTGCTGCAATCGTAGCGGTAGGGCTATCACTCTCTGTGCCGGGAATTTGGACCGCTCCTTCTTCCCGCAGGCGGACAGGAACCAATTTGTTATCGATGTCGTATTGCCAGAAGGCACTCATCTGGACGAGACCGACAAACACGCGAGGCTAATTGAGGAGAAGTTGCGCTTGCAGCCGGGAGTTGTGTCCGTGGCATCCTTTGTCGGACGTTCGACACCGCGCTTCTACTACAATCTTCCCGACTTGCCGCGCAGCCCGCACCTAGCGCAGCTGATGGTAGAAACCGAGTCACGCGAGGATGTCCCCGGACTAATTCGCATGGTTCGCAAATTCGCCTATGAAGAAATGCCCGCTGCGGACGTAATTCCGCGTTTCTTGGAGCAAGGCCCGCCACTCAATGCTCCCATCGAACTACATCTTTATGGCGAAGACCTGGGCGCAATGGCCGAGGTGAGTGAAAAGCTGATGACTGCTCTCCGCGCCATCAAGGGAACTCGAAATGTTCGTACAAACCTCGGTAGCGGCAAGGCGAGTATTCAGTTCCATCCCAATGATGGCGCGGCAGCAAGACGCGGAGTAACACGGGCGGACATAGCCATGGGGCTGCGAAAGCAAACACGAGGCGTTTCTGTCGGTACCTTGCGCAACGGCAGCGAGTCCATCGATATCGTAATTCGATCGAGTGATGGTGAGAATATCCCGGCTGAGGACTTACCCTTTATTCAGACAAACTCTGGCCAAGCACCTTCAGTGTCATTGGCCCAAGTGACAACCAATCGGCCGCATTGGCGTCCTGCGGTGATCACTCGAAAGTATCAACAACGCCAGGTAACAGTGTCCGCACAACTCGCAGCGGGATACGAATTCGGACCGGTCGTTAGCGAGCTAGAGGCGCAGATTGAGTCATTGATTCCCAAGGGTATGCAGTGGAGCTGGGGTGGATCGGCGGAAGGATCAGGCGACGCGAACTCATCGCTGATTGCCGCAGCGCCGGTTGGATTGTTGATGCTACTTCTATTTATCCTAATCGAGTTTAACTCCTTTCGCCGTTTGGCCATCATATTGACGACAATACCGCTGGCGGCAGCGGGCGTTATCCCCGGACTACTCTTGAGCGGGCAACCCTTTGGCTTTATGTCGGTATTGGGAATATTCGCACTGGTTGGCGTCGTCGTGAATAACGCGATTGTATTGCTGAGCGTCATCGATGCCCGGCGCGCTGAAGGTGCCACCGTGCCAGAGGCAATCGCATCCGGCGTGTCTCTGCGAATTCGTCCGATATTGCTAACCAGCGCTACTACCGTCGCTGGGCTATTGCCCCTGGCTCTTTCGTCTTCCCCTCTATGGCCACCGATGGCATGGGCAATGATCGCAGGTCTCATCGCATCCACATTTTTGGCGCTCCTGGTAGTTCCTGCAATGTACGCCTTGCTCTTCTCGCGAGAAGACATCGTTACGGACAAGCTTGGTAGCCTGGGCGTAACGGCGTCCGAAACTGGAGAACTCTAATGAAACATCTAGTATCCTGTTTGCTCTTGGCAACTCTGACGTTAGTTGCCACAGAGAGCTATGCCGAAAATCGTATCGACTTGCGTGAAGCAATGCAACGGGCCGCCATAGGTCCACAGGCCGAGGCATCTCGGGCACAGTATCGTGGCGCTAGGGCCGCTGCTGGCATTGAGAGGCGTTTGGCTATATTGCCTACCATCTCACTCGCTGGCTCTGTGAACTTGCGCGATCGAGACTTCAGCTTGGTAACACCGGCTGGCACCTTCTCTGTCGGCGACAAACTCTTCGGCACTGCTCGTCTGCGTCTCTCGCAACCACTCTTTGACCCCGCAGGCCTATATTATCGGGCTCCAGCTGCAAGACTCAATGCCGATGCCGCTCTTCAAACGAGTGTGCGAGTCTCGGAACAGCTTGCAATGGCGGCGGCTCAACAATATTTGGATGTGTTAGTTTTGTCGGCACTCCGGACAAGTAATGAGTCCTATGTGGAATCTCTACATTCGCGATTGGAAGAAGTAAAGTCGATGGTCGCCGCGGAGCGAGCTATCGTGTCAGATTCACTCGAAGTGCAGCTCGCTCTCAAGCGCGCGAGCCTGCAGAGCTTGGTTCTAAAAGAACAGATTGAAGTTGGCGAGTTCGCACTCGGACGGGCGTTGGGAAGTGATAGCGCAGTGAACGCACACCTCGAGGGGCTCCCTGAAAACCTGGACAAGTACTCCGGCCAGAACGATGTACTAAATCGGCCCGATTTGTTGGCCCTCCACTCACAGAAACGCGCTGCCGAGAAACGCTTGTCCGGTGTTCGGGCAGACCTCTTGCCCAAGGTAGTTCTGAACGCGGACATGATATACAGCGACGAAGGACCACAGTCAGAAACACGGTTTTTTCAGGGGAGCATCAATATTGTCTGGGTCCCCTTTGCCAGCGGCACACGTTCTCTTCGCAAGAAAGTTCATCGGGCGGAAATCGCAGCATTAACTCGGAAACACGAGGAGCTTTTGCGTACGTCTCGACTGGAGTTGCGACAAAGTCAGTCTGGTATCCGCATCGCTCGGGAACAATTGGTCGTTGCCGAAAGCTCCATTGTGCAAGCTCGGCAGCTCTTGCAGATAACTCAAGATCGTTATACCGGTGGCAAAGAGAAGATCTCGGATGTTTTGGCGGCACAAGCGGTCTTGCGAGATAGTCTGGCGCAAGAACAAATTGCCAATATTGAGATTGTTCGGGCCCAATTGGGAAATCAATTTGCCAGTAGTAGCTTGAAGGACTGGTTGCGCTAGGAGACTGGTGTTTTTCGTATAAAACACAGTCTCCTAGTTATTCGGGATCGGAGAGCCCGGTAGATGGGCCTTCGCCCCAAAATACTAGGAATGTGGTGTATTTCACACCACATTCCTAGTAGCCTTTTGGCACACTATAGCGGTGCTCAGTATGCGTCCAATATTGCTCTGCCTTATCTCGGCATTGCTCTTTGGCGCTGCGACTCCTCTATCCAAGCAGCTACTCGAGCCCTTGGGCGGTTTGGCCTTGGCATCCTTACTCTATCTCGGAGCCGCAATCGCGGTATTGCCATTTAGTTTTTCTCGCAGCGAAACAAAAAACCGGACAACCCGCAAGCAACTTGGTTTTTTGCTAGGAGCGATTGTTTTCGGCGGCATACTGGGGCCCATATTGCTACTTTTCGGACTGGCGCAGTCGAGTGCGGCATCGGTTGCTCTCTGGCTAAATCTTGAGGCCGTTGCGACAGCGCTACTGGCGTGGGTGTTTTTTCGAGAATTTATCGGACGCCGCACTTGGATGGCTGTTGCCCTTGTCGTCGTTGCAGGAATTGTTCTTAGTGCCGGGGACTTCAAGTCAGAACTCGTTCCCGGACTACTTGTTGCCGGCGCCTGTGCTTGCTGGGGCCTAGACAATAACTTTACTTCACTGATCGACGGGTTTACGCCCGAGCAGAGCACCTTGGTCAAAGGCATTGTCGCGGGCAGCTTTAACCTAGTTTTAGCATTTTCCCTAAGCTCGCCGGATTGGTCCTATGAGGTTGTACTGCAAGCTCTCGCCGTTGGTGGCATTTGCTACGGAGCATCGATCACACTGTACATTCGCGGTGCGCAAGAGCTGGGAGCGACACGTTCTCAGCTCCTCTTCTCTTTTGCCCCCTTTGTCGGAGTTCTTGGGGCCTGGGTGATTTTGGGCGAAGACGTCCAGACCGTGCAAATTGCAGCGGGCGTCCTAATGATTCTCGGCGCCTTCTCGCTGCTCGAATCAAATCACGAACACAAGCACAGCCACCAGGCGACTACGCATACGCACAGCCACCGCCACGATGATGCCCACCACAATAAACATGGGCACCCAGGCGGGGACGAATCAGGAGATGGCTGGCATAGTCACAGCCACTCCCATGAGAAAATATCGCATTCGCACCAGCACCTGCCGGATTTGCACCACCGCCACGACCACGAGTCGTCGGACAAGCGGTCGGGCGAAAGCTAAGCTAAGCTATGCCTTTGTCCGTCTTGCTGCTGTATTCAGCTGTGGCGAGTGCCAGCTGGCGCAAACGAAGAGT
>JAESTW010000666.1 GCA_016763395.1 Kofleriaceae bacterium | reverse complement strand
TCGTACCAGTGAGTCGACCAGGAGGCTAGAATTCTGAAGTGCAGTATCGGTTCTATGCGATCGCCGACACAAACTTGGAGGAGAAACCTATTTCCATACCAATTGTGTATGGTGCCTGACTACACTGTGCGATCACGATCATTGCCTTCATCTACTTCGGTAACTACGTTTACGAGAGCACTTGCAGCAGATTTATCCTGCGTACCTTGGCTGCCAGGCGCGAGGAGAGACTGGCGGAGATGAAGGTCGACTTGGCCGATGAGGTGGAAGGGCAGACGCGGGATCTGCGCGCGATGAGTGACCGGGCAGCCTATGTCCAGCAGGAAGAGCGACGCAACATGGCCGGCGTACTGCACGATGACATTGGGCAACTCGTTGTTAGCGCTAACTGCTTGGCACGACTCCAGCCAACTCCAGTTGATAGTCAAGCGGGGGCAACGACGCGTCCAAGGTAACTCGGACATAGTAGATACCAGCGTCCAACCCTTGGGCAAAAGCATCGTCCTCGGAGATCGACGGGCATTGTCCGACGCGAAGACTGCCGGTCCCGAGTACGTGGACTCCAATGGTGTCGATCAAGGTCATCTCAAATCCGGCGAGAGAGGAGCAGGGCTGGCCTCCCTGATCGAGCATTTGTGCGGTGAGCGACCCGCCTTGAGGGATAGTCACCGCGAACATGTCAAAGTCACAGCGGCCTCCAAGGCGTCCTGAGACCGTGAGGGAGTCGGTTGTGAGGAAATTTGCCGAACTGTAGTCATCGTTGGGTTCTACTTCAAAGCGTGCGGTTGTAGTGAGTTCGGCGCGGCAGAGACTGTCACAGCCATCACCGTCATCGGTGTTTGAATCGTCGCAGGTTTCACTGTGCTCTAGTTCGCCATTCCCACAGACGGGGGAGAGCGCGAGTACGTCGTACCTTTCGCCACCACTATTTCGACTGTCCAGACCAACGATGTAACGACCTGTTACTGGTGCTTGAAAGCTTAGGTGCTCATCGTAGCCATCGTCGCAAACATCGATAGCATCACCAATTTGGCAGGTGCGTTCATCGCAGGAGCGCAAAATATAGAGCGCCGGATTGGCGAAGTCTCCCACAACACTTGCGTGAAGATGCCATTTTTGTCCGGCTTCCATGTCAATCGCGAAAAAACCATCGTTGCCACGGGTTTCTGTTCCTGTGCAGCTCACAACTTCTCTGATTTGGTCGGACAACTCCCGTGTGTCAATTCGCACGGGTTGAGCGCTAGACAATAGTAGCGGTAGGGTGTTGCTGCTACACACGTCGCCGACACTGATGGCGACTGGTTCTACGCAGAAACCATCCGAAGTGCAGGTTGAGTTTTGGCCGAAGACCTCTTCGCATTCGACGTCTGAACTGCATCGGTCAGCCTCTTGGCTAAGCGTTGAGCAGTTCGCGAGCAGCACCAGTAGGGCGGGAACAATAATCCTGGACATCACTAAAAATTCCCTTCGAGGCTAACGCTAAGAGATTGATTGCTCACTTGCAGCGTTGGCCTGGTTTCGTCCGGCTTCATGGTCAAATACAAGATTGTGCCAGTTGCGATGGCTGCGATGCCTGCGCCAAAACTGATGTCCGCCACGAGAGAATACCGGGAATCTCGATCGATCGAGTCTTGTGTTCCCGCTGGACAAAGCAGTTTGTTTTCGCCTTGAACACACAGAGAGTTAGTCTCGTTGCGCGCCGATCTTGCCGCCAGCGCAAACCCTGTTCCGGCGGCAATTGCGACAAGCCCGCCACCAGCAACCGCCAAGGGCCAAATGGGCCTCGATGATTTAGAGGGAAGCGCAACCAGTGTGGAGCTTGTGTCCGTGGTAATCGGTGGAGTAGCGGGCGATTTTGTGGTGTCTTTAAGGGGCAGTAAAACCACCGGTTCTGGTTGCTTGGCTTTCTCGATGCGCTCTTGCAATAGGCGAATCCGGTTCGATACCGCTTGATCGCCGGCATCGCCAACATTTTCAACGTAGAGCTCGAGACTGGTGAGGGCGGCCTGCAAGTTGCCTAGTCTCTCTTCGCTGTTGGCGATAGCGACTAAGATCAGGTTTCGCTGACTTAGATTGTAGCTCTCTCGAAAGAGTGCCAATGCAAGTTCGTAGTTGCCTGTTTTGTACGCTGCGTCGGCTTGCAAGAAGAGCGACTGTGCTTGTTGGTCAGTTTGTCCGGGCTCCACTGGAACCGGTGCTGGCGCTGGAACCGGTGCTGGTGCTGGAACCGGTGCTGGTGCTGGAACCGGTGCTGGTGCTGGCGCCGGCGAGGGTTGCGCCTGAGCCAATTGGTAAAACGAAGGTGTGCAAAGCAATGCGATGGTCGCCAGGAATCTGGAGTTAAACGAGTTCAACAACGTAGTTCCCAATGGGTAACTTTGATGCTTCATAGATGATTTCACTATTGCGCCCAGGGATTGGGATTATCAGTAGAGGTAGCAGGTGGCTTTGTAGTGGGAATCTTCGTGGGAATCTTCGTGGGAGTTTCCGTGGGAGTTTTCGTGGGGATCCTCGTAGCAGGCCGCTTGTCTTTGACAATGCCCGTAGGCTTGCGCTCAGGGGGACCGGCGTCCGGCGCTACCACAGCGAGTAGTTCCACCCTGGCGATTTTTTGCCCCTTGGCAACAACGAGAGTCGATGTCCGATAGCCATCTTTGCTGATAAGAACTGTTCTGGAACTACCCATTTCGATTCCGATAGTGATTGGTGCTGTATAGCGATTGCCCATGTACTCGATGGTCGCGCCTGGAGGGCTGGAAGTAATTTGAATCTGATCGATGTGGCGTTCTACTGGGGCAGGGCGTGCATCTGCTGCAACAGGAGCGGGAGTCACCGCTGGCGTTGTAGCGGCCGTGGCAGCAGGCTCCGCATCCGAGCTGAGTAGTTTGGGAACAAGCAAGGCAAGTACAATCGCTATCGCAATTCCCGCCACGATCAAGAGCTTGCCTGTACCGGAACTCGCTTCTTTCTCATTGTCCAGAGGAGTCGTGGAGGCTTTGTCCTGGGCAGCGGCAGACTTCTCCGGTCTTTCAAGTCTTGTCGGTGTGTTGTTTGAGCTAGGAGATGGGCTCTCAACATCGCTTGGACGAGAGTGGGAACCCGGACGAGTAGTGCGTTTTTTGGGAAC
>JAESTW010000665.1 GCA_016763395.1 Kofleriaceae bacterium | reverse complement strand
CGCCATCATTGGCATTTCTCCGAGCTTGGTCTAGCGACCGAATATCGGCCTTGAGGTTCTCCGAAATCCCCAAGCCTGCCGCATCGTCGGACGCTTGGTTTATGCGCAGTCCTGACGAGAGCCTACCTATCGACTTACCCAGGTTGTTCTGAGTCATACTCAGATTTCGTTGCGCGGCCAACGAGGCCACGTTCGTCAAAATTGAAATTGCCATGGTGCTTCACTCCACTGTTATTTTTTGGCGAAGAGCAAATTGCTCCCTTTGTCCGCCTTGTTTTTAGCCAAAGAACACGCAGCCAGCGTATTCCACTCAATGCACACTAGAACGGGTTCTAGTTGTACTCTTTAGCTCTCTTACCCCGAGAGCCACTCTCTGCAAGTAACTGGTTCGCCCGGTGCTAGCTTGTTTGAAGTGCTTAACCCATTTTCTCGTTTTTTTATTTGGAACCGCTTTCAGCGAGCCCCAAAATCCCGACTTGCTTTGTCTCCCCTACCTGGCGAAACTTCTCCCGTGAGATGTGCTGCGTTGATTCCTGGCTTGCTACTAGACTCTGCGTTGCCCGCATTGCTCTTTCTCGACTCTCAAGGCAATGAGCTGTATCGCTTTTCTGGTGGTACAATCGACACTGCATCCATGCTAATTGCTATCGAAAAGGCGACAGTACTCCTCCGAGAATCAGAGTAAGGCATCACAGCGAGATGCTGACTATAGACTGGCGGATTGTCGCCGCACTCGGCATTGTATTCTTGATACTGTGGACGTGGGTTCAGAGAAAGTACTCCGCATGGCAGAGGAGCCGTGTTGCACACAAACGCAGTGCCCGAGCGATTCGCGGTGAGCAGGCAGCAGAGAAGCTCTTAGAGTCTCACGGCTACGAAGTACTCGAACGACAGTTGAGTGAGAAGTGGACGATCTCGTGCGACGGAGAGCCAGTCTCTTTCGACCTGCGTGCTGACTTATTGGTATGCAAAGACGATCGCAAGTACATCGCTGAAGTCAAAACCGGTAGCAGTGCGCCAAACTTGCGAAATGCGGCAACTCGGCGGCAACTTCTCGAATACGCCCTGGCCTATGGAAGTCCGACCATACTCCTAGTCGATGTAGAAGCTGGCAGAATTCAAGAAGTACAATTCGGCTTCGAAAGCGTAGACGACTGCTAATCGGCGTTCATTCATTCTCGATGTTACAGAGCTTTCGCCCCTTCTTGAGAACTTTACCGAGTTTCCTCTCCACCGAGCGACTGGCAAAGCGGGATTCAAAAGCGCAGTTTTCCTCCGCCAACTTCCACAAGTCGCGGGGAATCACCCGATCGATATGAGCCGTTAGAGGAATGTCCGCCCATCGCAGAAAGAGCGCTACCATCTCGGAACATACCAGTTTTTTCTTGTCGTCCAAGTCGTTGCGGTCCCACACTTTCATTACGTAAACGAGGACAAAGCCGATTAAGCTGAAGCTGTCGTACGGGTCACCAAGCCGGGTTCCCAACTTCTTCATCGCCGAATCGATATGCTTTTCACTGCGCGCAATCTCATAGAGTGCCAGCAGTTTGTTGTGACCACGCCAGTCGTCCCACGGCACTTGGACAAAGCCGCGGCCCTGCACTTCAAGCACCATATGTTGGTGAAACTGCTCGCTCCAATACACAAGAAATGAATGGGAGGCAGGCGACGCGGTTGCCCAGCGAATAATCCAAGAGAGCGCCCCCTTTTGGGTCGAAAACCCAATGAAAACCGCCCCAGGTTCCGGCAAAGTTACCTTTTCAATCCCAAACACCCCAGAAGCATGGCAAATTTACGGGACTATGGCAAAGCGCTACTGGCTAATGAAATCCGAGCCCGCAACCTACTCCATCGAGGACCTGGAGCGCGATGGAACAACCCAATGGGAGGGCATTCGCAACTACCAAGCTCGCAACTTTATGCGAGACGAGATGAAACTCGGTGACGGCGTACTCTTCTATCACTCGAGCACCAAGCCCCCAGGTGTCGTTGGTACTGCCATTGTCTGCCGTGAGAGTTATCCTGACCATTTCGCCTTTGACAAATCCAGCGGTTACTTCGACGCAAAGAGCAGCCCGGACACGCCTCGGTGGATGATGGTGGACGTACAATACCAGTCGACCTTCAAGCGCCTCGTGAGCCTAGTGGAACTCAAAACGACTCTGGGCCTGGAAGAAATGTTGGTGACTCGCAAGGGGCAGAGGCTCTCAATTCAGCCAGTGACCAAAGCAGAGTTTCAGCTGGTAAAGAAATTGGGCAGCAAAAAGGCTCCCTAGAAATCTGGTACACTGGCCCTACCATGCGCCTTTCCAGTGTTTTATTGCCCAGTGTTCTATTGCCCGCCTCTCTTCTCTTGCTCTCGTCCTGCGAGTTTAGCTGCAACGTTGGCAAAGACACCACGGCGAAAGTTCAATCTTGGGTCGAAGGTGAACTTGCGAAGTCGGGCGTCGTAGCTACGGTGACCTGTCCGAAGCTAAAAGATGTCGAAAGCGCCAAGTGCGATGCCAAGACCGCAGAGGGGGTGAGTTTCCCAATCGCATTAACCCACGCCGACGGTGGTAACTGGAGCTACAAAACAGAAGGAGTCGCATTCGCTTCGCAAGTCGAAGACGTTTTCAAAAAAACCTACGCCGATAAGTACGGCCGTGTACTCGAGGAAATCACCTGTCCGAAGGTTGTCAAGCTTGGTACAGAGGCTGTCTGTGATGGCCTAGATCAGGGAGTGAAAATCCCCTTTGAAATCATGTTTACGCAAAAAGACGGACGCAACGACTTGGACTTTCGCCCCAAGAGCGGAATTCTAATCGTCGGCAAGCTAGAGGCTGCGCTTTTGGCTAAAGGCAAAGAACGCGGAATCACCAAGGTCGACTGCGGGAAAGAGCGACTCATGGTCTCGGTCCCTAAAAAGCAATTCGAGTGTGGACTCTTTGGCGCCGAAGGACTCGTTGGTAAACAAAAAGTCCTTATCACCAACGACAAAGGCGGAGTCGAGTTTCAGTAGCGAAACGATATCGCCCTACGTAGCAACCGTGGCAGTCTCTTGTGAGGCTGCGCTAATCGCTAGCGAAACGATATCGCCCTACGTAGCAACCGTGGCAGTCTCTTGTGAGGCTGCGCTAGCCTGGGCTGCGAGTTCTTCTAGGTTGGGCACTGTCGCCAATAGCTCATCCAGACGAGTGATAAACGCAGCAGCATCAGCTCCGAACTCTTCGGTAGCGACCATGCGGTAGTGCTCGATTCCGGCGCGCAAATTAGCCTCGTACTTGGGCAGCCGAGGTGCCTCAGCGGCAATTTGCTTGTAAAAGTCTTCGATGTAGAGTTCTAGCTCGCGCAAGAATACGTGTGGACGGTCTGCACGCAACATCACATTGTTGCGTCCATAGATGTGTCCGAGCATCTCGTCGAGACTGACAATTTTGGTGAAGTTGACGATGTTTGGCCCCGGACAAATCGAGGGAGTCGCCTTCTTGTCAATTCCTGCATCCAGGGTGGCACAGCCGCTCAGATCGTGACAGATACACGATGGGCTGGTGATAGAGGTGTACTCAGTCTTCTTGGCCTCTGCATCCTTATCAGACTCATCCAATATTTTGAGCAGGCGACGCTGGTAGTTGCGTGATGCCCGGCACAGGGGAATCTCTTGAAAATCCCATTTCAGAGCAACGTGCCCCTTCGGACAAGGGCTACCTGGTTTTCCGTCCGCAATGCGTGTCCGGCGAATTTGTTCACTGGCAGAATTGATATAGTTCCAGAAGGGTACGCCAAGTGGGGAGTTCGGACTGAGTTGAATTTCATCGTCCTTGCAGCCCGCCAGTCCTTCTCGTGTCGTCTGGTCGACGGTAGTTGCCTCGGGGACGAGCAGAAAAGGAGTGCCCCAAGCGGTGCTGTCGACCTTGTAGTAGTCATGCAAAAAAGCCTGTTCTGCTGCCGTTCCCAGTCCGCCTTGAAAGGTGAGGTGGGTTCGTAGCGGCTTCTCGTAGGTAGAACGATCGGCTTTCACGCGGGCTTTGTTGAAAGTCACCATTAGCTTTTCCTGAAGCTCGACGCGTTTCACTTTGAACTCGGCCAAGATTGCACCCATGAGATGCCCAGCGGTTGCAAATGCGTGTCCGCCGCAGTTGAGCCCGGATTCAATTCGGTATTCCGAGACCCAAATGCCCTTTTTGGCCAAAACCTTGCTCTGTACGTCTGCCGAGCGAAAGTCGCTGACTTTTAGTACCAAACGCTTTCGAATGTAACCATTCTCGTCCGGCATAAACTCTTCTAGAGTTGGCAAATACGCGAAGAGGCGTGGGTTCATCCCTGCGGACAAGATGAGGGAGCCGTCGATCGTACTCTTGGCGAATCCCCGAGCAGCAGCCAGTGCGTCTGAATCTCCAAGCTCTCGGACAACACCTTTGTGGTCTCGATCTCGGTCGAGTTTCGTCATGATGTTGCAATTGATAGCGCCGGGAATAACCTCTTCTCGAAGTGCAAGCTCTAGCTTCTCTCGCTCGCCTGCGTCTTCACATGCCATCATCGCTAGGTACTGGCTGCGCAGTTCTCCGTCCGGCAGTAGCTCAAAATATCTACAGATGTCCGAGCCTTCCTCGAATGGCAGCGTCTTCATGTGCTGGATCTGCTTGCCTACCTGCCTGTCGAGAAAATCTAGGTAGGCAGTGACGCGCAGCGCACGTCCGTTTGGAGCATTCTTCTTGATCGGTACATAGTCATCGCCACATTCTGCGCTGTGGTGCTTTCGCATTTGCTCGAGGAACAGATCGTCGACCAAAGACACTGTCGAGGAAATGCCATACCGGGCGAGTTTCAGAGGGGAGTCGATTGTAAAGGCGATTCCCATCACGGGAATAGTGAATCCATGTCTTCCGGCGTCTACTGCAAACATGGGCTCATCATGCTCACAATTTGTGTGACATCGGCGACAAAACTAGGCCAGAACTGTGTCACAGTTCGGTAATGAAGCCGATTTCCCTTGCCAACAGATACGTATAATTTCAGCTAGTTATGCGTTTCCTGGCAGGTCTCGCTCCAGCCAGGAGAAGATTCTCTGCGCAACAGTATCTGACATATCAACACCCAATACCGGCTTGCCAGGACCATCTTCGTGAAAATCAGAGCCTCCGGTTTGCACCAGATCAAACTTCTCCGCCAAGCCAGCGAACTCGGCCCGACGAGCAGATTTGTATTTGGCGTAGTGTACTTCAAGCCCGGACAAACCGAACTCCAAGTGGCGGCGAATCAACTCTTCCGCGCCCTTGCCATAGAGGTGTGGATGAGCCAATGACATGCATCCGCCGGCCGCGGCTCCGAGCGAAATGCCCTCAGCCAGACTGAGTCGGGACACTTTTACATCGCCCGGACCACCGTCCTTGAGAAAGCGGCTAAAAGCCTCGTCCTTACTGCGAACCGTACCGTTGCGAACGAGCTCTGCTGCGATATGAGGTCGCCCTACGACTCCTGGAACCGTTCGTAGTATACGTTCTGAATCAAGTTCGACTCCGAGTTCTTGCAATCGCTCTGCTATCAAGTAGACACGGTCGCGTCGAACCTGTTTTTGCACGACTAGCGACTCTTCCAGCATATGCCATGAGCTGCTACTCGTCTTCTGATAGATGAGTAAATGCACGGTTCGGTCATTGTCGGTGCAGCTGAGTTCGACTCCCCGAAGAGCGTCGGGAAACACGGCAGTCACCTCATCGTAACCTTCGCAGGTATCGTGATCACTCAAGCAAAAGAGCTCGACCTCTCTGGCCGCCGCGCGCTCTGCGACCACCCTCGCTGGCAAGCTGCCGTCGGAACAAGAAGAGAGGCAATGCATCTCGATTCGCACAGGCGAACAATAGCGCGATCCGCTATGCTCCGGGCAATGGCAGATGAAAAACCGACCTTGGTGCGTTTGCGCGATGAGAGAGAGAAGACAATCTCGATGCTTTCGGACGCCTTTGCCAATGATCTCTTCGATGTTGACGAGTTTGAGGCCAGAGTCGACAAGGCGCACCAAGCGAATAGTTGTGAGGCCTTGGTTGTCCTGCGCAAAGACATTACTCCGAGCGAGGAGAATACGAGCACTACCACCGCAATTGCGCTCAGAAGCGAGGCGGACGAAAATGCCCTAATTGCGGCTCAGCCAAAAACTGGATGGGCGGTGGCCATCATGGGCGGCTCGAAGCGAAAAGGCCAATGGCGGGTGCCAAAGAAGATGCGTGCGATATCGCTCATGGGAGGCGTCCAGCTGGATTTTCGAGAGGCAGTATTGGCGCCTGGAATCACCACACTTACGGTCATGGCATGCATGGGTGGAGTTGAGATTCTCGTGCCCCCCGGTCTCGCCGTAGAATGCCATGGCATTGGCATCATGGGCGGTTTCGAAGGCGTCGAGCGATCTCCAGCGATCCCCGAGCCCGGACAATCTCTTCTGCGTATCACCGGACTCGCCCTAATGGGTGGGGTTGATGTCAAAACTCGCCTGGTTGGCGAGAGTTCCAGACAGGCTCGCAAGCGACGCAAACGCGAGTACAAAGAGTTGGCTGCCAGCGCGCCCGCCATGTTGCCCGAAGCCCGAGTTCACAGATCAGACACAAAAAAATAGCGCCTCCAGTGGGAAGCGCCATCTTTTGTCCGGTTTAGCTGTTCTTAGTTTAGATTGATGAGTGCGTCGATGTTGAAGAGACCGCCACCGATTGGCTGAACGTCATCTCCTTTTGCTCGGACATCGTAGCTTTCAACTCCGGCAGAATCGTATCGCTCCAATGCAAAGCAGAATCTGCAGAAGGAAGTATCGACATCGATATCAACTCGCAAGTCGAGACGATTGACCGGTGTAATCCCCAGGAGGCCGTAGGCTACAACTTGCTCTTCGTAAGGAGCGCTGCCAGTTCCCGAGCGACCAATGTCATCGGCAAGGTCTATCATCTCGTCGAAGAAATCCACTGCTACTTCCGAACGGGCCTGTGAAAGGCTGCGGCTGATCGCATCTTGATAGTCCACTCGCTTGCGGCTATCGACATCAAAGCGAATCTCGATGGCATTGGCACCAATCTCACCCAAGGTGTCGATCTTCGCGCCTTCTAGGCTCACTAAACGAAGATACTCGTCCGCGTACCTGTCAAAAGCCTTCGCCATTGGCACAAGATCATCGTCGATTCTCGTCGAGATAGTCTCCCGAGTTGCCGCCAGATTTGTGTCCGAGCGATCCACCTGGGTAGCTTGAAGAATCTGAATAATACTCTCTTGGAAATCACTCCCTGTGTTTTTAGCGAAGAGCTCACGCAAAGCGCCGTCGTCAAGTCGGTAGTCGAGAACCACAGATGCCTTCGGAGTTACTGCCGCCGCACGAGGATCTGTTACAGCCTGAGTCGCGACTTTGAGGTCACCAGCGGCCATTACCAAGTCTTGCAAATCAGGAGCTAATCCGTTGGTTGCAGCCAGAAGAGCAAAGCGGGCCTGTGAGCGCAAGTTCAAGACTCCGGAGTCATTGACCACGACATCCATGTTGCAAGATTCGTCAAAGAACCCGTCGTCGGTGGGCAGAGGGCACAGACGCAATACTTCTTGTTGAATCTCGTTGGTGTAGCCCTCCATCATGCCAAGAGCGGAACTTCCGGCGAGCGACACAATCATTGAGTCGGTGTGATCGAGCATCTTGTCGCGCTCGAAGAACTTGTCGCCTTCTTGGACGGAAATAAAGAGATTGGTCTCCGCTCTTGCCGCCCCGCCTGATTCGGCGTCGTAGGTTAGTCCGGCTAGCCCTGTCCGGCTGTAGCCGTGGGAGACGAAGAACCATCCGCCAACGCGGTGAAGAGTCTCGAAAATGAAGCTGGTAGCGCCGCCTGGTGTCTGCACAACGACAGCCCCCTCAGACTCTTGCGTGGTGCGGAAGAAACGCATGCCGAAGATTTCGATACCGGCATGAGAAGCGGAAGATACGCCCGACCGGATGAGGTCGAATTCAGCATCAACACCAGAGTCTCCTCGGTTGGCCAAGGCTTGGGCTAGGCGAATGTCGCCTTTGAGAGCCTGTGCCAGTGCTTCCGAGCGAGCGCCTTCTGGATCGGCAGCATCGAGATGAAAACGCATTCGGGCGACACTCATGCGTGTTGTCCGGTTGGTCTTTGATGCCTCAGCGCTTACCAAGCTGAGCTTTTTGTTGAGTTCTTTCTCTAGTGCTCTCTCGACCAGACGGCCGAGGTCAACCGTTGCACCTGCGATGTCTATCTCTTGTTCAATTAGCCCCGCGATGCCCCATCCGTCACGAAGACCGATGCGAGCACTCTTGACGGTACTCACTTCCATACCGATGTCGAGAACAACCTCGTCACCCTCAAGCCGGACAAGTTGAATATCCATTTGTCCAGCGAGTTGTGAACGTAGTCCTGCGGTGAGGACGACATTGTAGGTCAAAACCGCCGTAGGCTCAGCAATGAGAATCGGTACGCCTGCGCCGATGTTGACTCCCATAGTGCCTTTGCCTTTTAGCGCAAAGCTCTCGCCCGGCT
>JAESTW010000664.1 GCA_016763395.1 Kofleriaceae bacterium | reverse complement strand
CTCGAGATAATTGCCGCTGTCCGACCTACTTTGCGAGAGTACGGACAAATTTTGGTTGGACTCGATGTGATAGGAGATACTCTTACGGAGATTAATATCACCTCACCGACTGGAATTCGCCATATCACTCGTTTGGACGGAATTAACGCGGCTACGCCAATTATAGAATGTGTCGAAGCGAAAGCTGCTGCTCTCTAGTCAAAAAGCTCGCCGACTGCTTCGGTGAGCGACTCTGGAGTTGCTTTGGCGAGTACCGCGGTGCCGTCGTCACTTCGGACTTCTACGACTGGCGCTGATTGACAGCGATTTAGGCAGTGGGCGGGAATCACGTCAAAGGCGGCCGAACCTTCGTCCACAAGGTCGTCACGCAAATTGAGAAGTTCGCTGACACACGCCAGAGCACCCGAGCCCTGACACCCGCCAGTACACACGACGAAGGCAACATCGTGTTCGAGCTTCATCGAAGCGCTCCCTGCCATTCCGAGGCCGGCATAGAGTTGCTCTTGAGGCACTCCCAAATCTGCGCTCAACTCCTCCATTGATTCGGCGGACACGAGCCCATCAGTGGCGCTTTCTTCCACTTCGCCGGCGAGTCGCATGAGCTTGTTGAGGTCGATGGTTTTGTGTTCGTTGACTGACTTCTTGGTGAAAAAACTCATGGTATTCCTTCGAGGAGTGTACAGACAAACGGGAGCGTTGACGCGCGCTCCAGCGACACTCCTGCTATAGTCCCCAAATGGTCGCAGAACTGAGTCTAGCCCTCATTGAGAGTCTCCCAAAGACGGATTTACACGTTCATCTGGACGGCAGCCTTCGCCTCAACACGATCCTAGAGCTGGCCGAAGAGCAGGGTGTCAGACTACCGGAGACTGATCCAGACAAACTCTTTGCGTTGGTTTACGCTGGTGATGTTTGCAATAGCCTAGACGACTACCTTAAAGGATTCGACATTACACTGTCCGTACTGCAGACAGAAGGGGGCTTAGAACGAGCAGCCTATGAGCTGGGCGAAGATGCTTCGAAAGAAGGCGTTTGGTTTATCGAGGTCCGCTATGCGCCGATGTTGCATATGAAGAAGGGACTTCGGCTGACCCAAATTGTCGAGGCAGTACTGCATGGGCTTCGCCGTGCCGGACGGGACTTTGGGATCTTGTTCGGAGTTATTCTGTGTGGAATTCGCTCGATGAACGTCGAGAACTCACTGCGAATGGCCGAGCTTGCGGTGGCATTCAAGAACCGAGGAGTAGTTGGTTTCGACTTGGCTGGTTCTGAAGTCAACAATCCGGCCAAAGAACACATGGCGGCATTTCAGTTGATTTTGGACAACAATGTTAACTGTACCGCGCACGCGGGAGAGGCATTTGGGCCGGATTCGATTGCGCAGGCGATTCACAAATGCGGCGCTCATCGTATCGGACACGGCACTCGGCTTCGCGAAGATGGCGAATTGCTCAACTATGTCAACGACCATCGAATTCCCCTCGAAGTGTGTCCTTCGTCCAACCTGCAGACGAAGGCAGCGAAGAATTGGGCGGCTCATCCTGTCGATTTTTATGTCGACTACGGGATACGAGTTACGATCAACACGGACAACCGGCTGATAACCAATACGACGGTATCCAAAGAATTGTTGCTCTGTCACAAACACTTCGGCTGGGACCTGAAGCAAATCAAGGAGATCGTGATTGCTGGCTTTAAGAGCGCGTTCATGCCCTACCGTGAAAAAGTGGACCTGCTCAAGAAGGTGATAGTTGTCCTCGATACAATTCACTCGCCTAGCGATGCAAAGTCACTGAGCTCCAACACGCCAGTTCCACAAAACGAGTACCACGACACCGGCCGAGTCGATGGTGATATTGTCCGAAAAAGTGACGGAGCTCCGATTACCGATATTACAAGATAGTCAGTGTTATCGGCTCTTCAGCGCCTTGGCAAGACAAGCGCTTCGGCGGGGCGAGGGCACTGGATGATCTGGTTCCATTTTCCACGGCGGGGCTTTGGGGCGCTTGTCCGGCGACATTGCCCTGAATTCAGATCGTCAGTCGAACACCCAATTCGCACATGCATGTGGTCATTATGTCCTCGGGATTCTTTGGGGAAATGTAGTACTTTGTCTGCCCAAGCGACGATTTCGCGCGGTTCGCCTAGTTCGGTCGCGTAGTGAATGAGCCACCGCTTGACTCGTCTAGAGACAAAGATATGTTGGACTCTCGTTTCCGTGTCGAAAACTAGAGCCCGGACAAGTGCCCAGTTTCTCTTGAGGTCGAAATAGCGTTTGGGAATGTTGTCGACGCGTTTTGGGGCTCTGGCAAAGGTAGCCTCCCCAGTTTCGGTGTAGTACGCCATATGGCTGTCGGGAAAGAAGGGAGCGCCGGACGAGTCCATTGCGTAGTAGATCAAGTCGACGTCACGTCCGCTTTGGTGTGAGCGATGGGACGCGATGGGACCGCCTTGTTCCTTGGACATGTCCGCAACACTGAGTTGACTTCCCGGGTAGAGCTCTGCAACTTGTCCCGATGCGCGCTGCACCAAAGAGACGAGTTCGCGAGTCCCATAGCGAGTTCCGCGAGAACGCCAAGGCTCTGCCATAACAAAGCCAAGGCCTTGTATGGGCATTTGAGACGAATCACTCAGCGCTCCGCGATTGGTCGAACCGCAAGAGATGCTGTTCGGAGTCATCGTGTCCGGAAAATCAATCGAGGGGCCCAATTCTTGCGCGCTGGCGTTCAGTGGCATGGACAGCCAACACGCCAATACGAGTGAGCAAAAATGCATTGCCCATCTTACCCGCGCTCTACTTCTGTGTCACGAAATAATCTATTGGACAGAGGAGCGAGGTATACATATATATATGCAACCACCGCTACCGTGCCCAAAGGTACGGAGCAGTGGCATTAATCGTTGTGTGTAGTACTACCCTTTGCGAAAGCTGAATTCTGTTGGATCGGTGTCTAAAATGTTGATGAGTGCCCGGTCTTCAAGCAGATCGTGCATGGTCTGTCCGCCGTAGAACTCGATGATCTGGTCGTCGTATTCATCGGCGATAATGGCTACGTCGGTAAGCGTCGCTAGAAGTTCGTTGCGGTCCATCGACGGGCCTCCCAAAATCGAATGCAGGAAGAAAACGATTCGCTCTCCGGGATCGTAGGCGAAAGCACCAAATCGCAGTTGGCCGTTGAGATGAAGCAAGTCGACTGCAAGATCTTCTTCCATTGTGACACCGCGAACCAGTTGTGCGCAGCAGCGAATCAACGCCTTGTCATCGGCCCAGGGCACGATATTAATCATGACGTAGGTGGAGCCCTGCTTGATTACATAGAGGCTATCGTCGATTTTTCGATACGAACCTTGTTCAGACAGGGTTAGTTCGATGAGGTCTGCACTGGATTTCTCGGCGTCATTCATGGCCTTCGGAATAGCACATTAGGAGGGATATCAGGGGCTTTGGTGAGCCCAACCAGGGAGGTGCAACCTATTAATATGTGCAATAATCGCATCGGATCGTGACTTGAGCTACGGAGCCAAAGGGCTTGGCGAGTCTATGGTTGGTTGCGGCTAAGTACTATGCGAATTCAAACTCTTATTCTCACCCTCTTTTTTGGGATTGCGCTGCCGATTGCGTTGCCGACGCTAGCGTCCGCAGAAACCATTCGCGAAATTGTTGTGGCAGACAATAGCAAGACGACTGACGACACCGTCATCTACATCGCGAATATCGAGGCTGGAGACGATTGGAGTGAGGATGTCCGGGCGGCTACATTGGTTGAACTGCAATCTAGCGGGCTGTTCAAAACCGTAGATGTTTTCTCCGAGCCTCACCCAAAAGGTGGCGTAAAAATTACGATCATGGCCAAGGACAAGCACAGCTGGGTCATCGCCCCCGCGGTCTACAATCAGCCGACGAACAAGGGCGCAGGAGTTGGCTTTGGTGAGAACAACCTTTTTGGTGAGAACAAAAAGCTCTTTCTCTACGGGCAAATCGCAACCGGTGATTCGTTTTTGATCGCAGCGTACATCGATCCTTCGATTTCAGGGTCTGTCTTTCACTGGGCCTTCGATCTCTTTCAGCAAAATCAGCGTGTCATTGAGTACGCTACTCCCAGTAAATTTCTTAGTTCTCCCAAAATGCTCCGCCAAACCAAACTTCGGTATCTAAATGCCGGAGGGCGAATCGGTGTAACGCTGTTTCGCAGTCTCTCGCTAGATACTCGTTTGCGCGGCGCATACGTGTTTTACGGCAAGCCTTCTCTCCGCGAGGGGGCGACGCTGGAGGAGGTTACTGGAGATCCTGCGGATACAGAACTAAAAGATCCGGGAGCCTCAGGGTTGGACATCACAGCATCAGTGGCTCTTACCTTTGACCGTCGTGCGAATTGGCAGGGCGTTGTAACTGGTGATAGCTACAAACTATCCTACGAAAAGGCACTGCCGCAGATAGGCTCGGACTTTGACTACTGGCTTGCAAGGGTGTCCTATCTACGGGCACGAAAGTATTTTGAACGGCACAACTTGGTACTGAAAACCGGGGTTGCCATAGGCAAAGATTTACCTTTCCAATCGGAGCTGACGTCCGGCGGGACCACGCTGCGTGGCTACAAGGGCGCGCAGTTCAGAGGGGACTTTCAGGTTGGCGCGAATGCTGAGTATTCCGTACACCTCTTCTCGATGCCCTTTCCGCTCTTGGAGAAATTGGCAGTTCGCGGCCAGGTATTTTACGACAGTCGCTACACAACCTTCTTAGATATCGACGAAACCGACACCTTCCGCAACTACCTTCCTGGTGCGGGCGAAAGCAATGGATTGTCGCCCTTCAAAAACTCAGTAGGGCTAGGTACCCGCTTTTTTGCTCATTCGATCGTGCTGCCACTTTTGGGTTTGGATGTGGGGTATGGTCTCGAGAGTGGCGCTGTTGAAGTATTTTTCGCAATTGGACTTACGGACGTTTAAACCGCAGGCGTTTAGCTCCCGAAGATCTAACCCCCGAAGATCTAACCCCCGAAGATCTACCCTCCGAAGATCTACCCTCTCTGCAATCGCTACGATTGCAGTCGTTGCCATCTCGGCGATGGTCGGCAGTTGCGGAGCAAGTAGCTATACGCCGAACGTGGCTGTCGCGGACATCGTCTTTGTAGGTGGTGATTTGCACACCATGAATGAAGCCGCTCCTCGGGCTACCGCTCTAGCTGTCCGAGGAAACACAATTGTGGCGGTGGGTGGTGATGAGCTCATTCGCCAGTACATTGGTGCTAACACGAGGGTTGTACGGCTCGCCGGACGCACTCTTACCCCCGGACTAACCGACGCCCATTGCCATTTGTACGGCCTTGGGAAATCTCTGGAGCGAGTGAACTTACGAGGCGTCCCTTCTCCGGTGGCAGCCGCACAAAAAGCGTTGGAGTCGGCAGGAAGTCTTGGCGAAGGGGAATGGGTAACCGGCCGCGGTTGGGACCAAAATATATGGCCGGACAAAAAGTTTCCACACCGCTCTGTGCTGGATGCGCTCTTCCCAAAACGGCCGGTGGCATTGCGTCGGGTCGACGGCCATGCGGTATGGGTAAACAGCGCCGCACTGGCTATTGTAGGAATTGATGACACTACCGTGGACCCAGAAGGCGGCAAGATTCTTCGGGACGAAGAAGGCCATGCCACTGGCGTACTTGTTGATGTTGCGATGGATCGGGTGCAGGCCAAGTTGGGCAAACCGAGTATTGAGGCGATCCGGCGGAGAATCTTAAAAGCAGCTCAAGTGGCAACCTCGCTCGGGTTAACGGCAGTCCACGAAATGGGTATTTCACCAGAGGTTGTTGGCGTGTATCGAGCGCTAGCCGATGAGGGGCGTTTGCCGCTTCGGGTGTACGGAATGATCGACGGTGATATCGACATCGCGCTTGAACTCGGAAAACGGGTGCCAGAACAAGATCGAGATGGTTCAGAATACTTCGTAGTTCGTGGGATTAAACTCTACGCGGATGGTGCCTTGGGTTCTCGGGGCGCGGCGCTATTAGAAGAGTATTCGGACGACCCGGGCAATCGCGGGAATTGGATCAGCAGCGCCAAAGACTTGCGAGCAGCAGCTCTTTCGGTGGCAGCGGCGGGTTGGCAACTCTCTGTGCATGCGATAGGGGACGCCGCCAACCGGGCAGTTCTCGATGCATACCAAGCTGCTACTGAAGCGAATCCAAAGGCTGATTTGCGATTCCGTGTGGAGCATGCGCAAGTGTTGTCCGAAGAGGACTTACCCCGTTTTGCTGCCTTGCGGGTCATCGCATCGATGCAACCAACCCACGCCACGAGTGATATGCCATGGGCCGAAGCGCGAGTCGGAGCGAAACGGATTTCTGGCGCTTACGCGTGGCGAAAGATCCTAGATTCAGGGGCACATCTCGTTGCCGGCTCTGACTTTCCCGTTGAAGAAGTTTCACCATTGCTAGGACTGTATTCCGCGGTGACGCGACAAGACGCACAGGGCCAGCCGAGTGGTGGTTGGCTGCCCGAAGAGCGGCTGAGTTTAGACGAGGCTATCGCGATATTTACCAAAGAGGCGGCCTATGCATCCTTTGTCGAAGACAAACGCGGTGTGTTAGAGGTGGGATATGTAGCTGATTTGACAATATTTGACCGTGTGCTGACCGCAGACAAAGGTCTATTGGCCACAGAAATCCACATGACGCTCGTCGGTGGTGAAGTTCGCTTCGAAGACGAGTAGACTCCTAATTATTAGTCCGATGCGTTTTTGCCCATTCTGTAGTGCGGAGAACCAGCACGAATCGAGCGAATGTGGCTCTTGCGGGCGACGATTGCCGCCATTGCCTCCTCGTCGACGCAAGAATGGTTTGGAGCGAACTGCGCCGGTCGAGATTGCAAGAGTTGGGATTCCTCCGGTTGAGAGTGTCGAGACCTTAGGCAGCACGAAGTTGAAGGCCTCTACAGATCGAAGCAGCGTTGTGGTTGAGACGTCGGCACCCACGGCTTCTTCGCTCAAGACTGCCATACCTGTTCCATCCCGGACAGAGCGGGATCGAAAAGCTGCTCTGTCGAGTGGAGTGGCGCCAGTACTGGCCAAGGAAGTTTCTGAGCCAATCGTCACCGAAATTGATGATGCCAGTGGAGGTTGGCCGGCGCCGGCAACCCAAGCTGCGGTAAACTCGGAGGATTGGTCGCTGCAATCGCCAGAGTCGACAGATCCAAGCGTGGTAGAGGCTCCGATAGTAGTTCCCGCCATTCCTGCAACACCGACGGAATGGGAATCGCCTCGGACATCGGAAGTAATCCGGACAAGCGCCGCCGCCCCAGCGATTCCTGCCGCCCCAGCGATGCCCGCCGCCCCAGCGATTCCTGCCGCTCCTACCGTGTCCGCGTCAGCGAATTGGCCAGTCCCGGAGCAATCCATAGAGAAGCTGCAGCCCTTCAAGGCTGCCGAGGTGATGGCAATTCCCGGTGTTCCCGAAGCGGGATTGCTAGCGGCGCTGAAGTACACGATTGCTTTTGCCCGAGCTCGCTGGCAAAGGCGTGGCGCGATTAAGTCGCTGCGTTCCCAAATAGGACTGGATACCGGCGTTTTGGACGGAATCCTGGGGACTCTCGGAAGACAGGCGCGTTCTCTGAAGATCGAAACCTCTGCACTTGCTGCTGAGAATCGATCTATTGATGAGGCTGAAAAACGCCGCCAGACCGCAGATCACGATTGTTCAGGATTGAGCAATCGGCAGGCTGAGGAGAACAGCAAATTTGCAGATATTGAGGGTGAGCGCGTCCGAAAAGTAGACGAGTCAGGGAAAGCGCTAGAGGCAGCGCAGGGAGAAGTGGGTAGCCTGGAGGCTCAGAAGCGCGGTTGGAAAGACAAGCGCAAGAGCTTGGAGTCGAGGCAAAAAGGCTATTTGAAAGCGGCGGACAATCGCTCTGCCGAGGCGGACAAGCACGGGAGTGGCGCGCAACGTGATGAGCTTCGCCATTCGGCAGAGAACTTGCGAGCAGATGCGGCCGCGCTCGAGTCCGAATGTGACGATGTAGACCGGTGTATGCGTACACTTGATGGGCCATTGTCCGAGAAGACAGCTCGTGTTGATGCTCTTCGTTCCGATCTGGACGCCGCCAAGAGAGCGCTTACCGACTTGCGTGAGGGGCATCGTCACAGACTCGCCGAGATCGAAGCGGAGCAGGGACGAAAATCCCGGGAGCTGGCTCAAGCGGAGGCTGAGATTCAACGCCGTTTGGTTACCTTGGGTACGATTGTGAACCTCAACCGGGTCGATCGAGGAGAGTTTGCAGATTTATACGCACAAATCGACACCTTGCGTGGTGCCATTGGAGCCCGTTCCAACGAGATAGACAAGCTCAGTGCTGAGCGGCATGCTTTCGATAAAGCTTCTCTTGTCCGGGGGGCCTGTGTGCTAGGCGGAATCGTCGTTCTCTTTTTGGCGCTCCTGGCTATCATCTTCTCGGGGTAGTGGCCGGTGCCGCCTACGTATTGCTACCGGGTGAAAATCGCCTACAAAGGGACAAGCTTTCACGGCTGGCAAGCGCTCTCGGCCCAGGGTAAACCGGAGCCGTACAAGACTGTGCAAGGAAGCCTTCGTGAGGTATTGCTTCGAATTGCCAAGTACCAGGATTGCTCAGTGATAGGCACGAGCCGAACTGATGCGGGCGTGCACGCGACCGGACAAATCGGAAAGTTGATCTTGCCGGTAGAGATTGATGCTAGCAAGTTACTTCTGGGAATGAACTCGCTACTTCCGCCTTCCATTCGTCTAATGGAGTGTTGTCGGTGTCCGGCGTCATTTAACCCCAAGACTGCCAGAACTCGAAAAGAGTACGAGTATCATTTCTCCGTGGGGCCAGTCGCAAACCCACTGTGGAACGATGTGGTTGCCCATATTAGTGACCCGCTGGATGTCGACAAGATGAGACAAGCAGCGCAGCTATTTGTAGGAGTCCACGATTTCTACAATTACTGTCCAAGCTCATCACTAACGGGAAGCTCGGTACGAGAGGTCTACGTCTGTGACATTGCCCCCGTGCCCTCCAGTGTGGCAAATGAAACCGGACAGGTTTACGTCTTGCGAGTGTCCGGCAGCGGGTTTCTCAAATATATGGTGCGCTTTATCACCGGAGTGCTCTTTGACGTGGGACGAGGCAAGGTCTCTCTGGCGCAAGTCGCAGACTCCCTAAGCACTCACCGCGAGGAGAAACTCAGCAAGAAGGCCTCGGCGCAGGGCTTGGTATTGGCCAAGATTGTGAGTCTAGATCTGTGAACGACAAAGCTCGTGAACCGATTTGGACGTTGCCCTTTATACTGGCCTTCGCAGGTCACTTCGTCTTTGCACTCGGTTTTTGGACCTTCGTGCATCTTCCTGGCTTTTTAGAAGAGTTAGGCGGCAAGGAGGCTGAAATCGGTACCATTATGGGGACGATTGCGATCTCCGCCATCCTTATTCGCCCTTGGATCGGCAAGGCCATGGACAGTCGCGGACGGCGCCCGGTTGTCATCTTTGGAGCCATCATCTATTTTATCGCCACGAGCGCGTATCTTAGTGTCGACTCTCTCGGCCCTTGGGTGTACGTCATTCGTATCATTCACGGGCTTGGCGAGGCGGCTCTCTTCTCGGTCATGTTCACGATTGCGGCCGACGCGGTCCCCGCTTCCCGCCGGACAGAAGGCATTGCGATCTTCGGCGTGTCCGGTCTACTGCCACTGTCGATGGGAGGGCTCTTGGGAGACTGGATCTTGTCCAACTGGGACTACCATATGTTGTTCACTGTATCCGCTGTGATTTCGCTAGTAGCCATGTTTGTTTGCTTGGGCATCCCTGAGACTCGTCCGGATGTCACCAACAGGGAAACGGCCAACTCGGGAATTCTCAGCGTTTTCCTAAACCGCTCGTTACGGCCACTGTGGGTTCTAACACTCGGGTTCACCTTCGGAATCACCTCATACTTTACTTTCCTCAAGACCTATATCGCAGATGGAGAGATAGGGTCGGTTGGCTCTTTCTTTTTGGCCTATTCAATAGCCTCAGTTGGTCTGCGAGTTTTCTTCTCTTGGATCCCTGAGAGGCTCGGACTCAAGCGAACACTAATCCCCTCACTGCTGTGTCTAGTCGCTGGGATACTGGTATTGGGCAATGCGACGTCGGGCACGCAAATCGCTATCGCCGGCGCTCTCTGCGGGCTCGGACATGGCTATATCTTTCCGATATTGTCGGCCCTCGTGGTAACTCGGACAGAGGTAGCCTTCCGCGGTGTCGCCATGACCTTGTTTACCGCTCTCTTCGACGTCGGCGCACTCATCGGTGCTCCGCTCTTGGGCTGGGTTATCGAGTCCAATGGTTACTCGACAATGTTTTCGCTCGCAGCCGTGATGGTGCTCAGCTTGTCCGGTCTGTACTTTGTGCTAGACCGTAACGATTGACGCTAGTCGCTACTCCGCAAAGCCTTTGCGCAAGAGCAGAATGTACGAATGAGACTCTCTACGAATTAGTATGACTTGGTCTTTGCGAGCCTCTTTGAGCAGCGGGTACCAGGCCTCGGTTTCAAGAAGTTCGTCACCTTCTACAAGTTCGGGTACGTAGAGATCGATTTCGATAAAACCGTTGTTGGTGATTTTCGCAATCTCGGGCGCGTAGCTCCACGATTCCAGCCCCTCGTAGGGCGAGATGTTGTTGTGAGTTGCTCCCCCATAGATCACAATCATCTTTGACTTGTCTGCGCTGTCGAGCAGCCCTTTGGCACTGGTGCCGAGTTTGGAACTCACGGCGGTCAGCACTTTGGCATGGTCGAGTTTGCCGTCGACCAAGAGGCGCTTGTACTCGTCACATTGAAACTCGAGCGCGTGTCCTCGGATGCCGAGCGCCTTTATTTTTCGAACCAGCACCGCCATTTCGTTCTCGGTTTCTGGTGGACGCTCGATGGTTTTCTCGACCTGTTTTTTGACGACATCAGCAGTCCGACCACAATGGGGATCGATCGTCCAGCTTTCCAGGACTAGGTCTGAGGTCGCCGGACCGATGAGGTCAATCATACCCCCGGCAAATTGTCGCAGGGCTGAGCGGACAGGGGCCGAGCTCTTCAGCTTGTGAAACTCGCCAAAGCCGAGTACCCGTGGAACGCCTTGCGGGTGGGACTTTATAATGTGTGCAATTGCCAAACTCGCATTGGCAAAGAGCCTTGCATCATCGCCGTATCCTAGGTCTCCAGCCGGTTTTGTGCCCTCTGGAGGGGGGGCAACCCCTTTGTCCAACTCAGCCTTGCGCTCGGACTTCTTAGCGCTTTCCTTGGTGTCACTTCCCGAGTTCGAGCAAGCGGATAGCATCCAGAGCAGCAGCGAGAAGCAGACGAATCGGTGGGGGGCGTTCACCACAGAAGTGTAGTCCGCACAGACGTAGAAATAAAATTACAAATCAGAGCAACTATGTACTTGTCAGCACTCGGTGCAGATGTGGCAAGATGGGCAATATGAAAGCCAGTGTAGGGGCCGATGTTGAATCAATTTGTCGCAAATGCGGTGATGTATGGCATGTGATTGTAGCGATGGTCGAAGACGACATTGCGAAGGTCCAGTGCAAGCAATGTAACGGTCTGCATAAATACAAAGATCCTGACGTGGCAGAAGCCGAAGCAAAAACAAAGGCGACGAAAAAGCCTGCGAAAAAACGTGCTCCAGCAATGACCGCGGCGCAGAAAAAAGCGGCAGCAGCAGCGAAGCCTAAGAGCAAAGCTACTGTTGCGCCAAATCTGAAATTACCAACCAAGCCATACAAGTTCAGTGATACTTTCGTGTCCGGTCAGCGTATCGACCACGTGAAGTTTGGAACTGGCGTTGTCGAAGACGTTATTGATGGTGGAAAGATCGAAGTGTTCTTTCCCGAAGGCCGCAAGGTACTCGCCATCAAGAAGCCTGAGGCGACTCTGGCTACGCTTGGCGATTCTCGGCCGGCTTGGCTCGATGATCTCAAGACAATCAAATCAGAATAAATAGGATGCGGCCAGTCGTCAGGTGTCAAGCGATTTTGATACCGAAGCTTCTGTGCTGCGCTCTATAAATCTCGGCCGGACTATATCCCGGCCAAATAATACAGTGCTCAAAAATACCGTGCATTGGAATCAAGAACATTTCGAAGCCTGCCTGGCCGGTCGTAAAGTTGAAGCATTAACAACGACTCGCCATGCGGCAGTCGCAGCGTTGATACGTTTCGAAACTCCGGCTGAGCCTGAGGTATTGCTCATGCGCCGCGCTGATAGAGAAGGCGATCCTTGGTCGGGACAAATTTGGTTTCCTGGTGGCAAAAAGGAAGAGCACGACACCGACTTATTGGCCACAGCACATCGCGAGACACGCGAAGAACTCGGCTTTGACCTAAGTCAAATTGCCAGTTACCTCGGACCACTGGATCCCCTGCACGCAATGTCCAAAGGCAAGCGACTGTCCACTGGGATTGAGCCCTTTGTTTTTTTGCAGACGCAAGCTCCCGAGATCGTGATGAGCGAGGAGGCAGTCGACACATTTTGGATGCCGCTCCGATCTGCACAAGCCGGCGAATTGGATTGCGTCTACCCCTATCGATCTGAGTCACATTCTATCGACTTGCCCGCGTGGCGTTTTCAAGAGCAAGTGATATGGGGACTGACCTTTCAGATGCTCAAATCGATGCTCAAGCTGCTCAGTTGTTGAACGCAGGACAAGCGCGTACACTGCTTGGGATTTGGACAGCGCATCATTAACAGTTAGTCTGGCTATGGTTGCCGGGGTTTTGTCCCAAGCGCTGGCAGTTCATCTGCGCGTTCCGGGCATCATCATATTGTTGATAGCTGGCGTTGTTTTAGGACCGGACGTCGCGAACATGGTTCGGCCTGAAATGATGGGTAGCGGTTTGCAGACCTTTGTCGGTTTTGCTGTAGCAATCATTCTCTTTGAGGGTGGTTTGCAAATGAATCTGAAGCGTCTGAAACGTCAGGCGTTGACAATCCGACGACTCGTTACCGTTGGCGCGCTGATTACAGCCGTGGGTGGGGCGCTGGCAGCCAAGCTCGCGATGGGCTGGCCATGGGGAATCTCAATCTTGTTTGGCACCTTGGTCATTGTCACTGGGCCAACTGTCATCACCCCCTTGCTGCGCCGCTTTAGTATCAAGCGAGACACGGCGACAATTCTCGAAGCCGAGGGCATCTTTATCGATGCAGTGGGGGCAACCGTAGCAGTTGTCGCGCTTGAGGTTTCTCTGGTTGGCACTGGAGCTTCCGCCGCGGTTGGTGTGCTCGACGTGGTTATGCGAATAGGTGTCGGCGCCTTGGTCGGCCTCGCCAGCGGTGCGCTGCTCGCAGTTCTCCTGCGTTGGCGGGATGTCATTCCCGAGGGCTTAGAGAATATCTTAAGCTTGGCCGTTGCCCTAGCATCGTTTCAAATTGCCAATAGCTTGGTACACGAGAGCGGGATTACGGCAGCCATTGTTGCCGGAATGGTTTTGTCCAACACGCATAGCCACGCTTTTGAAGAGATTGTTGAGTTCAAAGAGCAGTTAACATCTTTTGCTATTGCGACACTCTTTGTACTCTTGGCCGCGGATGTCCGAGTGGATGACGTGATGGCCATCGCTGGCCCCGGTCTTGTCACTGTTGCGTTGCTCATGTTTGTTGTCCGGCCCCTCTCGGTTCTGGCATCGACTTACAGGACGGGATTGTCCTGGCAACAAAAAGTATTCCTATCTTGGTTGGCTCCCCGGGGAATTGTCGCGGCCGCGGTGGCCTCGCTTTTCGCTATCGAACTAGCATCGGCTGGTGTCGT
>JAESTW010000663.1 GCA_016763395.1 Kofleriaceae bacterium | reverse complement strand
GCTATTCTGTGGGAGTTGCATTGGCCGGTATGTCAACTGCCGCTTGGCAACTCACTTGTCCGGGGTAGGACTCAAGGATTAGGCAGTGTTCCATCGGACATTGAGCGGCAGCGCAGGCGGCATCCATTGCGATGTAGCAAAGCCCGGCAACCATAACTTCACAGTTTTGGGGCATGCCATCCGCATCGAGTACAGGCTTGGTACCGAGGGGCTTCTCCGTGGCAGCGTCTTGTTGGAGTGTGGGCTTCTTCACAGGAGTTTGCTTGGGCTGGCATGCGGCCAGCGAGAACGAGCCCACGAGAGAGACTGCAAGGAGTAGGATTTTGGCTTTCATGTTCAGGAAACGCTCGGTAATTGATTCCCTTACAGTTGGTGAAGAAATGCCTGCAATTGCCGAAGTCACCGCTGCCTGTGACGATGGAGAATTGGAGAGTATCCGCTATCGCAAGGGGGCTGCGAAGTAATTCGCAATCGAGCCTGGTCCTATCTGGGGCTCATCGGTATTCGGGGCTGGAATTCCCATGCCGCGCATAGCCCCGAGCGTCGATGCGGGATATAGCTAGCGCATGGCTTACAGTGAATTGGATTACTACGCGATCGATGGTCTCTACACCGAAGAGGAGCGTATGGCCCGGGATACTGTCCGTGAGCTTGTGACTCGGGAAGTCATGCCCACCATCGGCAAGCATTTCGATGAGGGAACCTTTCCGACGGAGCTTGTCGCCAAATTCGGTTCACTCGGAATACTTGGGCCCTCTCTCAAAGGCTATGGTTGCGCGGGCATGAGTCCGACGGCGTACGGACTCATTTGCCAAGAGCTCGAGCGTGGCGATAGCGGCATTCGATCGTTTTGCTCCGTACAAGGTTCGCTGTGCATGTACCCGATTTGGGCCTACGGTACAGAAGAGCAAAAGCAGAAGTACCTACCAGGGATGGCAGCGGGGGAGATCATTGGTTGTTTCGGACTTACCGAGCCGGACTTTGGATCGAATCCGACTGGTATGCTGACTCGCGCTGTAAAGACGAAGAATGGATATACGCTCAACGGCACCAAGCGTTGGATTACTAGCGGAAGCATTGCGGACATCGCGATTATCTGGGCCAAGCTCGACGACAAAATTCGAGGATTCATTGTTCCGACCAAGAGTGAAGGCTTTGAGGCTCGCGACATTCACGGCAAGTGGTCGCTTCGCGCTTCGATTACTTCAGAACTAATCTTAGAAGATTGCAAAGTGGGAGAAGAAGCTCTTTTGCCCAATATCGCCGGCTTACGCGGTCCTTTGGGCTGTCTCAATCAAGCTCGGTTTGGCATTGCCTTTGGCGCTGTGGGCACCATGCTGGCTTGCTACGATGAGGCATTGAGCTATGCAGGCGACCGAGTGCAGTTTGGTCGGCCGATTGCTGGCTTTCAGCTCGTACAAGAGAAACTCGCAACGATGGTTACCGAGATCACCAAGGCGCAGTTGCTCAATTTGCAGCTCGGACGGCTAAAAGAGGCGGAAACGCTTCGTCCACAACAGGTATCGCTGGCCAAGCGAAATAATGTCTACTGGGCGCGCGAGATTGCCCGAACCGGACGGGACATCCTGGGTGCCAACGGCGTAACCAACGACTACCAGTGCGGTCGTCATATGCTCAATATCGAGTCGGTCTTCACCTACGAAGGCACTCACGATATCCACACTTTGGTTATCGGACAAGATGTGACCGGGCTCAATGCCTTTGGTTCCTAAGTGACGATGAGAGTATTTATTACAGGTGGTAGCGGTCAACTGGGGCGTGCCATCTGCAGTGCTTTGCTTGAGAGAGGTGACGAGGTTGTCGTGCTAACTCGAGACTTGGACAAAGCGCGCAAGGTACTCTCAACGAAGGTTGAGCTTATCGAGGGAGATCCGTGCTACGAAGTCGCTGGTTGGCAGTCGCAGCTAGCGGGCTTTGATGCGGTAATCAGCTTGGCCGGTGAGCCGATGGACGGGCAGAATTGGGATGCTCGCTTCAGGCAAGTCTTGCACGATAGCCGGATCGACAGTACGCGCTATTTGGCCGAGGGAATACTAAAGCTTGCGGAGGCGGACAGGCCCAAGGTTTTTGTCGCAACCTCGAGTGTAAACTACTACAGTTTCGCCGAGATCGAGATGTTCGATGATGACGAGTTTGATGAGGCAGCTACTGGCGGTGAGACTTTCTTAAGCTATCTTTGCTGGGACTGGGAAGACGAGACAAAGTGTCTTGAGCCGGACATTCGAGTGGTAACCATGCGCCTCGGAACCGTTCTAGGACCACGAACGAGGGCGTTTAAGCAACTTTGTGCACCTTTTTCGGTGGGTATTGGTGGACCAATCGGCAAGGGCCGACAGTGGCTTTCTTGGGTACATATTGCTGACGTCGCTGGCGCGTATTTGCACGCGATCGACAGTGAGCTGCAAGGCCCGGTCAACTTGGTGTCTCCGGGAGCTGTCCGAAGTTCGGAGATGGCGCAGGCGCTGGGAAATGTCCTTGGTAAACGCTCTTGGTTTCGAACGCCAGGGTTTGTTGTCCGGAGACGAATGGGGGCATTGTCCGAATATGTCCTCAAAGGACGGCAAGCAGTACCGAAGGCTCTAATCGAGAGCGGATACGAATTCAAATACCCCGATGTTGAGCCCGCGCTGCGGGAACTGACGAAGCGATAGTCCTTCCCCGTATCCTTTGCTGGCAGACCGCGATACGACTACGCAGCTTTCTTGCTCTTGGGCGCTGAGGCGAAGAGCACTTGGGCTGTTGCACTCGCTTTGGTGCCAATGTTGCGGGCACTGTCTCGAGTCGAACTCACCAGTTGCATGGAGTTTGTCCGGTACGAAGTGAGGGTGGCCTGGCTCGCTGCCAAGAGTGATGCTACCGCCGTCCGACCATTGGCGTTGGCACTGGTGATGCTCAATTGGCTCAGTGCGTCTGCTCGGTCATTCAAATTTGTGGCGAACTTGGTAGCACCTTGAAAAAGACCGTCGACAAAGCCAATGAGGGCAGCGGTTTGTTTGTGAACTTCACCGCGGCTGTCGTCGGCCAATGCCCAGAGATTTTCCCACAGGGCGCTGGTGAGAGGGAAAGTGGGGGTTGTGGTCTCGGCTACTACAGTTTTTGATTTCTTTGATGACATAATCATAACTCCTCGTATTTACTGGCTAGACGTTGATAACGCGATGCGTTATGTTCTTTTATAACGCGATGCGTTATCTCCGTCAAGCAAAAGAATCGCAGGAAGCCCAATTCTGTACCAGCGTTGCGGGGCGTTCGATTTGGCGACTACGAGAGGTCGTATTTTTGAGCCAGACGAATCAGGTTTCGTCTGGAAATTTTCAGTGTTTGGGCAGCTCTGGTTTTGTTGCCCTCATGCTCTCGAAGAGCATGCCGAATCATGCGGCGCTCTAGCCTCTTTACGGCGTGGGGAAGCGAGCCTTGGTCCTCGGCAGCTCCGAGAGAGTCTGGCTTGACTGTCCGGATTCGCGAGGACAACATTTCGTGCCCGATGACTGGTTCGTCCGAGGCGAGAACGACCAGGCGTTCGATTTCGTTTTCTAGCTCTCGCACATTGCCCGGCCAGGAGTAACCACGGAATTGCGCGAGGCATTCTCGGCTAAGAATTTTACCAGATCCGCCATGCTTCGCGAGGAAGTAGGTAGTCAGGCTGTCGATGTCTTCGATTCGATCACGAAGCGCGGGCAGTTGAACGTTGATGACATTGATGCGGTAGTAGAGGTCTTTTCTGAATCCACCTTGTTCTACCATGAGTTCGAGGTCGCGGTTGGTAGCAGAAATGATCCGGACATTGACCTTCTTCTCGACAGTTCCGCCGAGCGGGGTGAAGGTACCCTCCTGCAATACTCGCAGCAATTTCACTTGCAATGCAGGGGACATCTCGCCGATTTCATCCAAGAAAAAGGTACCACCGTCCGCCGCTTCAAAGAGTCCAGTTTTGTCACTGTGAGCGCCGGTAAAGGCTCCGCGTTTGTGGCCAAAGAGTTCCGACTCCAAGAGGTTGTCGTTGAACGCAGAACAATTGTGAGCGACAAACGCGCCTCGATGCTTGCCGTTGTCGTAGATCGCTTTGGCGACTAGCTCCCTGCCGGTTCCATTCTCTCCGTTGATAAGCACAGTGGATTGAGACTGACAGACCTTGTCGAGTAGCTCGTAGAGCGAAATCATGGAAGGAGCAGTGCCGATGAGAGTCGGATAACGAGCGGCAATGGAAGCAGCCGCTTCCTCTGGTGCCAATAGGTCTATTTCGGCTGTTAAAGTGGAGACAATTTCAGACCGGCCCTCTTCGAGTAGTTCTCGGACAAAGACGAGTTCTCTCTCCGAGAGTATGTCCGGGGAATCGGCTGAAAACAGCGCCTGGGTCTGGAGACCGTGAAGGCAGAGGGCGCCAATGCATGTTGAATTGACCAGTATAGGCGCGATGATACTGGCAAAGACATCATGGTGTTGTCGAGATGATGTCTGCGTCAGGTCGGCAGAACTTGATCCGGACAAGAGGCTGAAGAGTTCGGTTTTGAAGTCGTCGCAGGCTTCACAGTCATCTTCTAAGCAGCCAAGAGGGCACTGGTATCCGGTGATTTTTCGGGTCTCAATATCGATTTTACCAAGAGAGAGTTTCCACCTGCGCTCGAGTACGTTGGTAGCTAGCTCTACCTTTTTCAGTTCGAAGAGCTGGCTCCAATCAGGCACGAAGAGATTCCTAGCTGGGCAAATCGACGCAATACCGGAGGGCAGAGCGATTCTGTAGCCAGGCTTGCTCATCGTCCAATGGGGGAATTTCTAAGGTGATAACTTCACACTGTTGGTCGACGCCGTACTTGCTGCCAAAAGAGCCAGGCGTGGGGTAACCGATGTCGCAGCTTGCGCCATAGCCATTTAGCTCACCCATGCGTGTTGCAAGTTCTTCACCCGCGCCATCCCAATTCACGGTGCGAAAAGGCGAGTGCAGAGCGATGAGTCGGGTGGCACCGGTATCGGCAATGAGTTTGCTGAGCACCTGTGCTTCGGGCTCGGCTTCTGCCGAAGAACCTGGGTAGTAACCGGGTTTGTGTTCGCCGCTCCAGTTGTTAGAGCCAAAGCTGCGGTTCAAATCGACGTCGTTGGCGTTATTTTTCGTTCCAACGGCCAGGCCGTCTAAGTTGAGGGCGGGGATTATCCAGGTTGGTCGTCCGGGAGGCATTGCCATTAGCTCTACGCAGAGCTTGCCTAGACAGTGAACACCGATGGGTTCATCGCCGTGAATCGCACCAAATAGAATCGCCGTTGCTTTGGATTTGACGTAGTCTGGTGGCGAAAAATAGAGACATTCGATAGGCCGTCCGAGAACGGTCTTTCCTAAAATGGAGTGTTTTGGGGAAGCCATGTTAGCGATTTAGGTTGTGGTCGAGTAAGCCTCGGACGCCGTAGCAGGCCATGGCGATCCACGCGGTTTTGGCCAATGGTACGAATAAATAGGACGACAATCCTGACTTGAGGTTGGCGACAACATTGTCACCGAGCAAGGGAGTACAGAGGCTAGATACAAGTGGGATGAAGAGCAATAGAATTGCGATGGCCGCAAGTAGGTGTCGGTTGCAGCCGGGCATCCAGACTAGAAAGGCCAGCAGGGTCACCGTCAGTGGCAAGATTCCCAGCGTTAGAGCGCCCGCGGAGATTCCGATAATGGGCAATAGCTTTGTGGCCCCAGGACTGGCGCTAAGAGCATCCAGAAGGCCTTTAGCGGGGATGGTGCCTGCAATGGGTATGAAATAGAGTGCCAGTAACATGGCTGCGGCAAGGCTCACAATGATACGGGGCAAGATAGACTCGTCGTGTCGACAGCGTGCAAACAAGCCGCCGATGATGAGAATAGTACCTACGTTAGACAATGCCGTTCTCCACTCAAAAGGCTTACTCGTTGCAAGAAGAAAAGCGATTGGAGCCAGCCCGATACAGGTGGCAATAAGCGCCCTTGAGCCAGGTTGAATACGCAGCGAGCCTACCGCGATTGCAGCAAGTCCGGTGGCAACGATGAGGGCAGGGAAAATCTTGGCGATAATGGGAACTCCCTCCGCACTAAAGATGGTCCAAGCAAACATGGTGGGAATCTTTGCCGAACCAATAGACCAAGGAGCGACAAAACAGGCGACTAGAAGAACACCGAATACTAAGAGTATGGTGATTAGGGATTCATCCCACTCGTCGTCCGAAGCTGCAACAGGAGCTGGAAGCGCGGTGACCTTCTCGGTGAGGGAGTCGCGGTAGGGACGGACAGCGGGAACAGCATGTCTGGCATCGTCGCCAAAGCGCGCGTCTTGCATGCCAAAGTTTGCGGCCAGTGGTGAGGACTGACTTTGCCCGGGTATTTGTCCGGGTAGCTGTCCGGGAATGGCCTGTTGCATTACTGGATGCTGCTGTGGTGCTTGCATCTGCAAAGGCGGTGTTCCCTGAGGAACCATGGTTGCTGGAATCTGTGCGTGCCCCTGCTGTGGTAGCAAGTTGGCCGGAATCTGCCTGGGAGCAACTGGCGGCATTTGCGGCGCCTGCGGGATTTGCGGCGCCTGCGGAACCGGGACAGGACTATTGAATTGGTTTGCCCTCTGCCTTTCAGCCACCACCGCCTGTATTTCGTCGAGCATGCCCGGATGCCCCATCATCGTCGATTTGGGTTCTTCCAACGCTACTGCAGGCATCTGCTTTGACCCACAAAAGACACAATGCCCGGCACCATCAGGCAGTTGGCTACTGCATTTTCCACATATACTCACGAAGCAATCCCACGAGAGTATATTTCACTTTGCGCAGTGAAGCAGCATTCCTGGCTGACCATTCTCCTAAAGTAGACCGATATGCTTTCACGATGGATTGAGGCTCAGGTACGGTTCACGGCATGGCGACAATTAGTGAACTAAAAGAGCATGGTCTGAAGCTATTTGTTTCTGGGAAATACATACCTGCGCTGCAGATTTACGATGCGATTGTCGCCCAGCAACCTTTAGATCTGGAGGCTCGAATTCGAGTGGCCGATTGTTTGGCAGCACTTGGGGAGTCCAAAGCTGCTGAGCGGGTTTACCGAGCTGCTGGGTGGTACGCCATCAAATCGGGGCATGCTCTGTGCGCCCTCGTTGTGGCAAAAATTCTCCAAGAGAGTGGCGGAGTGGCTGACGACCTATTGACTGGCTTGGTGATGAACTATGGCCGGGAATCAGAGCTCATCGGCAATTACGCTGCTCGAATCAATTCTCCGTCCGAAGACATAGACATTCAAGCACCTGATTTGCAAGCGGGGCCGGCGGCTGATTTGCAAGCGAGCGCTGGCGAGTGCGCCGCGACATGCACGGACACCTTCGATGAATATCCCGAGGTTCTCCATCCGATTCCTCTTTTGTCCGGTCTCTCCGAAGATGCGTTTCGACGGGTGATGGCCACGGTAGTTGTTAGGCGGATGGCGGACGGACAACATGCAATTGTCGAAGGAGAAGCGGGCGAGAGTTTTTTTATGGTGGCATCCGGACAAGTGAGAGTGTATCGCAAGGGGACAAGTGGCGAGTCCGAAGAGATTGCCACCCTCTCGGAGAATGCGGTATTCGGCGAGATGGCGCTGCTTAGTAACCAGCCTCGATCTGCCTCGGTAGTGGTTGTCGGAGAGGCGGACCTCATTGAATTGACCCGTAGCTCTCTGCATTCCATTGCCGATGAGCTTTCACAGGTAGCGACCGCACTGCATGAGTTTACTCACGAGCGCTTGCTAGAAAACCTAATGGCACGCTCGCCATTGTTTGCTCCGTTCACGCCTGTTGAGCAACGTGATTTGCTGCGACGCTTTAGTGAACACGATGTTGCCGCGGAGACTGAGATTATTGCAGAAGGCGATGAAGGCCGAGGCATCTTTGTCGTCTTGTCCGGACAGCTCTCCGTGATTCGGGGCCAGGACTTGTTACTCGCCACAATGAAAACCGGTGACGTCTTCGGTGAAATTGCGGTTGTTCAAAAATGTCCGACTACCGCGTCAGTCGTCACTGACATTCCCTCAACGGTACTCTTTCTGGGAGCGGAATACGTCGAGCGAATGATGCAGGGAGTCCCTGCAATCAAGCAATACCTAGAGACGCTGGCCAAAGACCGGGTGATGGACACCCAGCTTACGATTGGCTAGTAGTCCGCCGGCGCCTGAGGAAGGCGAGAGCGCCGAGTGCCAGCAGCCACAATCCGGCGCCAGGTCCAGTACCAGATCCTTTTGAGCGTCCGCCGACGGTGCAGCCACAACCACCAGTATCAGGATTGGTGAGCAGCATGGAGGCAATGGAATCATTGCCAGCGTCGTCGATAACGTGAATTTCGACTCGGTAGACGCGACTAGAACCGCTGATGTCGACCTGTGTCGAAGTGGTGCCGGCGGCTAAGTTTTGCGTATCGATAAGGACGGCAGAGAGCGAATCGGCTGGGTCGACAACATCATAAATCTCGACTCGGACACCGAGGGCAGAGGTCAAATCATCGCTCATGGTCCATGAAATCTCGACAGGACCTTGGTCGGCCGGCCGATTTCGCGAGCCCACAATAGCGACCACAGGAGAGACGCCATCGACAATCACGTCGACTTCGGCAGGAGTTGGATCGACATTGCCAGCGAAGTCGACGGCAGCGACTGAGACTCTGTAGGTGGCAGAGACTCCGGCCTCACCAACCTGGATGGTCTGGACAAAACTGGTCGGCTGCATAACATCATCGATACTGACTTCAAATTGCAAGAGTTCTGGCGGAAGCTCAACGTCGTCACCAACGACTCGGACAATTGCGTTTCGAGGTGAGACTGGCCCGTTCGGAGACTCGACAATCGCAGTATCGGGAAAGCCATTGTCCACGTCCGGGATACGGAATAAGTCGAGACCCATGCTGATAAAGGCGTCGTTGGTGATCAAATTTCGCAAAATTATCGCGTACTTCTCAAACGAGAAGGTTGGTCCTGTAAGCGGGATTGCACCAACTCCAGCTACGACGTCCGGGAGGATGTGATCTTCGATGAGTTCGATGAGTCGCGAGACATCAAATCCCGC
>JAESTW010000662.1 GCA_016763395.1 Kofleriaceae bacterium | reverse complement strand
GGTGGCAGTCTTTGATTGCTAGGTTTCTGGTGTAGAACACCAGAAATGAGCGGCATCGCCGTGTAAGGTAGACGCTTGCGCAGCCAGCGTTAGGGAGCTTGGTGCTAGATTCATTTAGCACCAGCTTCCTAGAGTCGAGTCTCAGATAATTGAGTCTCCCTTGCGTGATTTCAAGTGCTTAGCAGTGGCATCAACTTTGCTGATGTAGCCCAAGTATGCGCACATCAGCAGCACTACTTGGGGCGAGCTTGCTATTGGCATCTGCGTGTACTGATGAAGTTGCACTACAGGTGGACGGCGGTTTTGATGCGGCAGAAGTTGGCCAGGGCAGTATCGCCCGCGGGCCTTTGGTGATCAACGAAGTAATGCCCAAGCCGGCCGAGGGCGCAGACTGGATCGAACTCTACAACCGCTCGGACGCCGCCATCGATCTCTGTGACTACTTTGTTACCGACTCGCTCGACCGGCTGGATCACTATTTTCATTTGGGTGGCTCGCCACCACCGCAAGAGTGTCCGGTCCAGCTCCTAGATGTTGGTGAGTACCTGATTGTAATTGCCGATGACGATGCTCCAGCCGGACATGCTCCCTTCAAATTGGGAATTGCCGATCAGGCCCATGTCGTCTCTCTCTCCGGCGAAGCTATCGACAGCTTGATTTATTTGTACCCCGCTAATGGTGCGGGCATGAGTCTCGCTCGTCAGCCAAACGGCGAGGGAAGCTTTTGGCTTGTAGAAGCGAGCGAGGGCCAGACCAATCCGGACGTTCCCACGCCGGACGTGGGAGGCGCACAATGAGAGTTGTCAGCATCGCTTTGGCAATACTGATGAGTGTCGCTGCATGCTCGTCTTCGGAGAAGGAATGTACCGTTCCCGAAGGAGTGAACCCCGATTGGATAAAGGTCATTCGATGTGATCGAGACTACTCGCTACTTGTGACCGAGAGGGATGATGCGATTTTCTCTCACACCCAGACTCTCAATTGGATTATTGATACCGAAGACGAAAACCGGATTTACTTCATCAATACCAACGAGTTTCTACTGCACTACTTCTTTGCCACGGCATACCTGGACAAACCGGGGCTAACTCCGGTTGGCACTCATGGCGAATTCAACATTCTCAACTACCGGCGGGAGAACCGGCGATTTATCTTGGGCAAGGTCATCCACTACAGCGACCAAGAGCTTTGGACTCTCGAGATGTCCGCCGGAGACACGGCCAGTGCTGAGATGATTATCTATGCGTACAACACAGTCGCCGCGAGCATTCATCGCGGTGATGAGCTCTTGTATCGGCCAGTGTCCAACGACCAAGAGCGCATGCTGGATACGATTTCCAGTAGTATTCCGGTCATCCGAACCGAAGAGGTGTTCTTGGGGCAGAGCTATCAGCCGCTCAACAAGGTGGTGGGCTACGGTCGATTGCAGTTTCGCCGAGTGACGGAACTCGCCGGACTGCCGGTAGGACCTACTGATATTGTCGTTTTGGACCGCGTTCCCAATGACATCGCTCTTGTGTCCGGGATTGTTACCAGCGAGTTTCAGACTCCTCTCTCGCATGTGAACTTGTTGTCCAAGAATCGCGGTACCCCCAATATGGCACTGCGAAATGCGTTTGACGACGATGAGCTTCGGGGCTTTGAAGGCGAGCTAGTTAAGCTCACGGTGGCACCTCAATCCTTTTCTATCGAGCCAGCATCACTGGCCGAGGCTCAGAGTTATTGGGAGTCTATGCGCCCCAGCGAGGCACTGGTTCCACGTTTCGATTTGAGCGTGGACCGCATCATCGCCATTGATGAACTCGAACTGGCAGATTCAATACGGGTTGGTGCGAAGGCTGCAAACATGGGTGAAATGACTCGTATTCCCGGAACCGCAATCCCTCTTCCTGAGTCTCCCTTTGCCATCCCCTTTGCGTTCTACCAGCGACATTTAGAGGACAACGGCTTGGACCTGGTGATTTCTGATTTGGTCGCGGATGTCGAGGCCGGACAAATAACCAGTGAACAGCTGCGCGAACGGCTCTTTGCACTGCGGTGGGACATTTTTCGCGCTCCACTGAGACAAGACGACCTGTTATCAGTGACGAGCGCCATCCTAAGTCGTTTTGAATCCACGCGAGCCCTGCGATTTCGGTCGTCGACCAATGTAGAAGACTTGGCAGAGTTCTCAGGCGCTGGTCTCTATACATCGGCGGGCGCAAAATTGGCTGATGGAGAAGCGCACATCGCGGACGCAGTTCGGGTTGTGTGGGCCTCGGCGTGGAATCTCCAGGCCTTTGTCGAGAGAGACTTCTATCGAGTGGAGCACGGAAAAGTTCGCATGGGAATCTTAGTCCATCCCGCCTTCCAATCTGAGCTGGCCAATGGAGTCGCGATAACGAACAACGAGTTTGCCCAAAACCGGCCGGCCTTCTTTATCAATTCACAAGTGGGAGAAGTCTCGGTGACCAACCCAACCGGACAAGCGATTCCCGAGCAACTACTGTACTACACTTGGTACGAAGAGCCCGAGTACGAAGTGATAACTCGCTCCTCGCTCTTGCGCGAGCAGTCGGATTAGCCAGGTGGGCAGGGTGTGTTTACGGATTCGGAACTCAGCGAGTTGGCAGACCTTCTGGAGCGAATTCACAATCACTTTCGCCCGCTCTATCCTCCGCGATCAGATTTCGCGATGGATGTTGAGTTTAAACTCGGCCCCGGACGCACGCTATTCATCAAGCAAGCTCGGCCTTTGGCGACAGCACAGTAGGGTGCGAGACTACTTCTGACTACAGTTCTATGGATCTGGTTGTGAAACCCCAATTCGACGATGTTGTTCGTCTCTAGAGGCACGAATCCGCTTCAACACGACTCTGCTATCATTCCGAAATTATGTTTGTCGTCTTCGAAGGAATCGACGGTAGTGGTAAGACAACGGTTTCAAATCTTGTTGCCAAAGCCCTACGCGAACGCGGAATTGAAATTGACCACATTCGTGAGGGGGGAGAGTTCGCCTCGCCGCTCGTGAGTCGGATGAGGGAGTTTGGCAAAAACACCCAAAATCTGGCGTTGCGTCCTCTACCAGAATTTCTGATGTATGTAGCGCGTGACGCTCAGCTCTTGGCTGAGTGCATTAACCCAACTCTGTCGCAAGGTGGACTGGTCTTCGCTGACCGCTACCTCTATTCGTACGAGGTTCTCGGACACTATGGTCGCGGACTGGAGCTGGACGAGGTGCGCTCCATCATCGACGTGGTGGCTGGCGGAGTTTGGCCGGACTTAGTTGTGCTGATGGACGTAGATCCACACTTGGCGCGAGCTCGTCGGCGCGTGTCCAAACTCAAGCAAAAAGCCAAGGGCAAGAAAAAGGCGTCCGGTGGTGGTAGCCGTAAGGGCTTGGGCGGAGTGGGCATGCTGCATCGATTGCGGGATGGGTACTTGCAGATTGCCGAGCGAGATCCAAAGCGTTGGCTGGTGATAGACAACGGCAATAGCGAGCTCGATGTGGTTGTGAATCGAGTTACAGAGGCGATTGCGAGTTTGTATGAGGGGGCATCGACTGCAAAGGTAGTCGCCAGCACGACGATTTCGCAGCGCAAGCCGATTGCTCTGCAGTCACCGACCGTAGAGTCCGCTCGCGACGCCTTCTACGAGATGATTTCAGCCCGCCGAGTGAAGGAAGCGCCAGTTGCAGCGTATTTCCTCGCTGGCCTGGTCGGGGACGAGGCCCACAAATGGCGTCTTGAGCTGGCCAAAGAAGCGCCCCAGGTGGTCGCCTACGGACTGCGTGGACTGGCGGACAAAGGCAGTTGGCAGTTGCGAAACGACTTGCGCGAGAAGGCTCCTCATTTCGTGGCAAAGTCGCTGTCCGGCTCTGCACTCGATGAGGAAATGACTGAAGAAATGCGTCGCTCTCTTTTCGCCGAGGTGCCTCTCGCAGTGTTGGATACTCTCGGTGGTTCAGGCAGTGAATTGGCGTGGCAGTATCGCGAATCTCTTGAATCCTCCGATCCTCACGCAGTTGTCGGTTCATTGCGCCGTATGTCGTGCGATCGGTCGTGGCAATGGCGAGAGCGATACTCAAAAGCAGCGGGGCCCAACCCACTCGAAGACATCCTTATTGCGCGGCCCTTGCTTGAGAGTATTCGCTCGCTTTCGGACGAGCGCGCGTGGGAGATTCGGCGCACTTGTCTCGAGAACTCTCCAGTGCAGGTTTTGAAATCGCTACACGGCCTGGAGTGCAAAGAATCGTGGAAATTGCGGGAACAATTTGCGGATCTAGCCCCTAAAGTAGTGTTGCGTACCTTTGACGGACAAGACTCTGATGCCGCTTGGGCGATGCGCAAGCGTTTTGCTTCCAAGGCCAAAGAAGCTATCGACTCCATGCGTGGTATGGACAACGAGGTCGCATGGGGAATTCGAGATGTCATGACAGACATCTGGCCGTCCACTGTCGCCAAGTCTCTTGGGGATTTGGCGGACTCCGAGCGAGGACAGAAGATCATTACACTCCTGCTCAGCAATAATCCCAACAATATCAGCTTGCTCAAACACGCAACCCAGATCGCATCGGCACTCGCGACGGGTGGGGCCGGACGTCGAAGGATTTTGAATGAAACGTAACGCTCTCTGTTTGCTGGCAGCACTGGGGCTCGTTACCTGGAACTCGGTAGCAGAGGCTCAGTCTGTCTCGGACTCGAAGGACAAAGAGCACCAGGAAAAGAGTGAGACCAAGCCGGACAGCAAGTTCACTTGGGCCGGGCGAGTGTTTGTCCGGCATTCGCTCACGCGGAAAAAAGTTGGCGGGACCATTTTTTTGCGGAATCAGCAATCGATAGACAGTGCTCGCTTTGGATTTAAGTTCAAACACAAGAGTGGGCTGCGGGCGGTAATTAAAGTGGAGGCAAGTGGCTCCAAGGCCTCTGTACGGGACGCTTATATCCGGCTGCCCTTGTCCGACGATATCCGTATTATCGCAGGGCGACAAAAGCGTCCGATGAGCGGGATTGCCTTGGCCGGGAAGTGGGACCTGCCAACCATCGAGCGAGGACTTCTCACGGATTTGGAGTTGCCCTTTGTCGGGGGCAGGCAACAGGGTGTCGTCGTGGAATATCGACTGCCGGTCGCGATGAAACCAAGCGTGTCTATAGCAGCGTTTCAAGCTGAGGATGTCTTGGAAATCGACCCGTCCACGACTCTCGACTCATCCGAACACTTTACCCAAGATCTCTTTCTGCGAGCGTCTCTTCGTCCAGTCAAATCTCTGCTCGTCTCATCGACACTGGCTTGGATTGGCTACCAAAAGGTTAGAACAGACGGAGATTCCTATCGTCACAGCCCACTGGCAAGTTTAGAACTCGAGTTTCAAAACAAGCGGGTCAGATTTTGGCTTGAAGGCTTTACCGGACGAAATATCTCACCTGTACTGGACGGACCTACATTTGGACATTTCTGGGCTGTCCGCTCCATCATCGCGCCGCGTTTTAGGCCCGGGACGCCTCGTCGCTTAGTTCCCTATCTCGGAATTTCTCACTATGATCCACGCATCAGTGACTCTGATGACAGCAACACTGAAGGACAACTAGGCATGACCTTGGGTTTCTCCAAGCTTTGGCGTTTGCAGTTTGAACTTTCTCATGTATTTGCCGGAGGAATCGCCTCCAGTGCGATCGAAGGCACAGCCTTCCGCATCCAATTGGGTGCAAAATTCAAAGAGTAATCGAATGAAAAGTATGCATCAGTTATCGTTAGTTTTAGTTTTAGTTTTGAGCGCGTGCGGAAGTGACAGCCCTGGTGACTCTGGTGTTGATGGTGGTCCCAATGCACCGGACGCGCAGAATGGCGACAGTCCTTGCGGATTCGAAGATCGCTTCTTGCCCTACCAGCCAGGCTACAAGTGGACCTATCGGGTGACGGATTTGGCCGCGCCTGGCTCGTCGACCAAGAGCCAGAGCTTGACGATGGAGACCGACCCAGATTTGGGAGAAGTAATCATTCAGACAACCAACAAAGGCACTGGCACGACAGTAAGTGCTCTCAAAATAATTGGAGATGCCGTCGTTCGATTGCGGCAACTGGATTTGGACGGTGCCGGAGTACTCGAGCGAACTACGACCTACGATCCCGGACAGGTTCGTCTCGATGAGGCGAGTGCGCATTTGGTTCTGGGAGCCACCTGGGATGATAACTACTCGATCTTAGTGGATAAGGTCGGCGGCACTCCTGTGATGGGAAACCGTACGGACAGCTGGGAGGTCCTAGGTGTCGATGTCGATTGCGAATCTCCGCTGGGTAGCTTCAAATGTCTTCACCTGAGAAGAATTCGCACTGCCGGCGGTATCTCGGACAAGCAGTTCTTCTTTGCAAAAGGAATTGGCAAGATCAAGGAAGTCAACGCCAGCCAAATCGAAGAACTCGTTTCCTGCGATGCGCTATAATGTAGAGCGTGGCAGGGCCTACTCTCAGGGCAGGCTTAGCGAGTCGGCAAGTCTGTAACGAGGGTCGTGGGGTCGAGGTACGACTCGAGCTTTCCCTTTAGATACTTGATGGCTTTTTTCCGCCAAAGTATGCCCGGGTCTTTGCCATCGAAGTGAACTCGGGTTGCCTCAACTACCATCTTGCCCTGAATCTTCACCATCAAGTACTTGCCATCAAAAGTGCCACTGGTGCCGTCCCAGTCAACGCTGATGCCATGGCGGTTAAATAGGTAACTACAAAGAGCGCCAATGCGCTCACTGGCATCGCTTTTTTCTAGGGTGTGCGGATAATCAAACTGCATATCGGGCCGAACCATAGCGCCTTTACCGGCATCTCGATAGACTACTTGCCTTTGAGAGGCGTGGCAGGCACCGGATCCGATGATCTCTGCCCCTTCGACGACTCGGGCTTACAGGCCACCGTGTCAGCTACCGTTTTTGCGTCCAAGATGCACTGGCGACTGCTTTGTGGCCAACTCTGTGAGTCGCAAGTCTTCATCATCGAGTTCTGCAAGGTTGGCAAATT
>JAESTW010000661.1 GCA_016763395.1 Kofleriaceae bacterium | reverse complement strand
GCGATGTCGACGAGGACAACGAAGAGGGCTTCGACAACGATTGGCAGGTTAAGCAGTGCTGCAAGACCATCGATAAGTTGCGCAAACTCGAGCAAAAGGAACAGACCTTCTCTGTTCAAATGTTCGAGGCCAAAGCACTAGAACCAGGTGATGAGCGCGTCGCTCAAATCGCCGAACTCAAGGCCAATATCGAAAATAACCGCAAGAACATTCGAAACGTTGCTTCTGGATTGGCACTGCGTCCGAAGCTCGTCGCCGAGTTCGCTGAGCGAATCAAACGCAACCTCGATACGCTCAAGCGTCTCGAACGGATCGTATCCACCAACCGCGATGAAAAGCTCAAAGCGACAAGCGCCAAAGAGATCCAAGAGATTCTCAAAGCTTGTTCGATGACCACCGACCAGTTGACAATTCTCGTCAAAGAGGTTCAGGCTGGTGAAAGAGTCGCTGAGCGTGCTCGGACAGAGCTTGTCCAAGCCAACTTGCGACTGGTCATTTCGATTGCCAAGAAATACGTCAAGCGTGGCATGCAGTTCTCGGATTTGATCCAAGAGGGCAACATTGGCCTTATGCGCGCCGTTGAGAAGTTCGACTACCGCCGTGGTTTCAAGTTCTCTACCTATGCAACTTGGTGGATTCGACAGGGCATCACCAGAGCTCTTGCCGATCAAGCGCGGACAATTCGCGTTCCTGTGCACATGGTTGAGAACATCAACAAGCTCGCTCGGGTTACTCGCAGCCTAGTACAAGAACTCGGACGGCAACCAACGCCCGAAGAGACAGCGGAGCGCATGGAGCTCTCGGTAGAGAAGGTGCAAAAGTACCTCAAAATTGCCAAGCAACCTGTATCTCTCGAGAATCCTGTCGGTGACGATGGCGAAGCAACTCTCGGCGACTTCATTGAAGACAAGTCTGGACTATCCCCTGCTGAAACTCTCTTTGAGAGTGATCAGGCTGACCAAACTCGAAAAGTTCTGCAAACTCTCACTCCTCGAGAAGAGCAGATCATCCGTATGCGCTTTGGTATTGGTGATGAGTCCGAGCACACTCTCGAGCAAGTTGGCAAGAGCTTCAATCTGACTCGCGAGCGTATCCGACAACTCGAGTCCAAGGCGCTGCTCAAGCTCCGCCACTCCTCGCGCTCCAATCGGCTCAAAGCCTTTACACAGCGCTAAGGGCCCGTCCGTTTCGCTTCGCAGCGAGACAGACAGACTCGACCGAATCCACGGCTCAATCCCCAGCTTCGCTTGCCTTAGCGAGTCTGGGGATTTTTCGTTTCATGCGTTGGGCTACGAATGCCGCAGCCAGGCAACAGTCACGCCGTCTCCGCCCTCACCTGACTCACCCCGACGCCACTTCGACACCAGTGGATGTCCTTGCAAGTGTGTCCGCACGACCTGCCGAAGAACTCCGGTTCCGTGTCCGTGAATAATGAATATGGTCTCTTGTGAACTCAGCAAGCCCGAGTCAATGAAGCTCTCCACTTGATCGATAGCTGACTCTGCTCGTTGTCCGCGCAAGTCGAGAGTGGAGTCTGTCGAGCGATGCGCAGATTCGGACTCGCTCGTCTCAGGCTCTTTGCGGGTCAGCTGGTACGAGCGTGCTCCCGACTTTTTGTCCGAGTTCGTGCCTGTTCCCTTGCCACTTTTTTGTCCGGCAACAATACGTAAATCGGCCAGCTGGACTCGGGTTTTGATGAGCCCAACCTGGACCTCAACGATGCCTTTTCGGGGCGCATTAATTACGACACCTTTGCCTCCTAGCGAGCTCACGTAGACCTTGGTGCCCAAAGAGAGTTCCTGCTCTGTTGGCGCAACACCGGCCGGAGTTTCGCGCTTTGGCGCATGCTTCGTTACAGACTTCGATAACCTGTCGATTTCGCTCTTGTGCTGGCTCAGTGATGAAGCGTCGACTACTTTCCGGCGCCGAATCCCTTTTTTTGCAACATCTAGCTCCTTGCGAGCACTGCGCAGGGCTGTTATCGCGTCATCATAGTCTCGGACATGAGCTTTGCGCGCGTTTTCCTCTTCTCGGGCTCTCTCACTGGTAATACGCTCATACTCCATCGCTGTCGCCGCGCGCTCTTCGGACAACGCAGCTCGTTCATCGGACAGCCGCGTACGTTCATCGGACACAACCCGCAGAAGCTCGTCTAGCTTCGTGCGCCCACCACCACTGAGCTCTTGCGCTCGCAAGCTCACAGCTTCCGGCAGCTTCATGCGCCGAGCCACATCAATCGCCGCAGAAGCACCGGGCACACCGAGATGAAGGTGGAAGGTCGGTGCCAAACGCTCGAGGTCAAAGCCTACCGATGCATTGGCAAATCGGTCATCCTCGGTGGCCAACGCCTTCAGCCCTTCGTAGTGCGTGGTCACGAGTGCCGTAACCTGCTTGCGTGACAGTGATTCCAAGATCGCTTGGGCAAGCGCCCCACCCTGCTCAGGTTCTGTGGCGGAACAAATTTCGTCGACCAGGACTAAGCTTTTGTCATCGGCACCTGTGAGAAATTCACGTAGGAGAACGATATGAGCCGAGAAGGTCGACAGTTCCGACTCAAGACTCTGGGAGTCGCCGATCGCCGAACACACCTCGTTAAACCACGGTATGGAGCTTTCTTCACCGACAACGACGTGCAAGCCGTAGCGCGCCATCAAGATCACGAGACCAGTGGTTTTCAGAGTAACCGTCTTGCCACCGGCGTTGGGACCGGACACGATTAGGATCTTACCGTCCTCAATAAGAATATCGTTGGCGATACACTCCTTACCACTGAGCAACATCAGCGGGTGACGAGCATTTCGCAGGACAATGCTGCGCCCCTCGGCAAACACAGGTTCTCGGGCAAAGAGATGTGTAGCCAACTTGGCGGCGCCGCCAATCCTGTCCAGGTGTACGACTAGTGCACCGGATTGCTGAAGCGAATCAGCCTGCGCTCCGACAAGTACCGTAAGAGCTGCCAAAATACGCTCTTCTTCTTCCAGAGTTTCAAACTCGGCCAACTTCAGTTCGTTGTTGAGCTCGACAAGAGCGTGTGGTTCGACAAAGATCGTCTGCCCACTTCCCGAGCTGCCGTGCACAATGCCTGGAACTTTCGATCGTGACGAAGCCTTGACCGGCAATACGTAGCGCTCTTCCCGCTGGGTCCAGTACTTGTCCTGAAGCTCTTGTCCGATTTTACTGTCTTCCAAAAGCGACTTGGCTTTCGCCTCTAGCTGTTGCTGAATCCTGAGAACTTTTCGCCGAAGTGTGGCCAGGGCGGGTGATGCGCTGTCGGCAATTCTGCCGTCGGGTTCAAAGGTTCGAAAGAGCCTGCCGACAAGCTCTTGAAACTCTCCGATTTCTTCTGCACGTTTCCATAGTAGCGGCAAGACCTCACTTTGCTGCTCTAGGCTCTCCCGCAATTTATCGTATCCACGAGCACAGTCGCCAATTGCGATGAGCTGATCTGACTCAAGTCGGCTGCCCTTTTGAGCCCGGACAACGCTTTCTCGAATATCCACAATCCCGCCGAAGGACATGGGAGCGGCCCGGTTCTCCAGTATACGCGCCTCGCTCACTTCCTTGGCGCGTTCGCTTGCCTCCTCTGCGTTTGCTGCACAGCCGATAGCCAATACCGCTGCGCTGCCTCGTTCAGTGGCGCAATGCCCGGACCACGCCTCCAGTATTTGAGACCAGCCAAGGTCACGCAGTGTTTTGTCCGACTCCATGAGGCCGAGTATGCTGTCTTGGGCTGAAAAATTCCTGGCAATATTCCTCTTTTGGACGCAACTTCCAAAAAAAACGACGATAGAGCAAGAGTCATGGATGTCATGGGGCACAGGTATGCTGAGCGCTATAGAAAACGAGTGATTGTAAGGAGAGAATTTGAGGGTATTTATTGCAGAAAAACCGAGTCTAGGGCGGGCCATTGCCGCGGCCTTGCCTGGGCCTCATCGGCAATACCCGGGATACATTGAGGTCGGAAACGGCGATATCATCACTTGGTGCATTGGCCACTTGCTCGAGCAAGTTCCACCCGACGCCTACAATCCAAGATACAAGCGGTGGAGTATGCTTGACTTGCCGATCGTTCCCGAGCAGTGGAAGCTGGCCCCTCGCAAGTCCTCAACCAAACAACTCGCAGTGGTGCGGAAAATACTCAAGTCGGCCTCCAGCCTGGTGCACGCGGGGGATCCGGACAGAGAGGGACAACTGCTTGTTGATGAGGTGATTCACTACCTGAGGTTTCCCGTCAACCGTGCTCCTATTCAGCGACTTCTACTTCGAGATCTCAACCCCTCCGCCGTAAGTCGGGCGCTGCAGAACATGAAGAACAACCGAGAGTTTGCGTCCTTGTCGGTTTCAGCCCTTGCCCGCTCACGTGCAGATTGGCTCTACGGCATGAACATGTCTCGTGCTTACACTCTTCTCGGTCAAAAGGCGGGTTACCAGGGCGTTCTTTCCGTTGGCCGAGTACAGACCCCCATCCTCGGACTGGTTGTCCGCCGCGACGAAGAAATCGAAAACTTCGTAGCCAAGCCCTTCTATATTGTCGACGCTCACATTCCCCACGAATCGAAAGTCATTGTCGCCCGGTGGAAGCCTAGCGAGGCTTGCCAGCCTTGGCAGGATGAAGCAGGCCGAGTCCTAAAGCGAGAGCTTGCGGTTCAGGTCGCTACGAAAATCACCAAGCAGCCGGCGACCGTAGTCGAGTGCACACGCCGCCAAAGTAAACAGGCACCACCTCTGCCCTACTCCCTGTCTGCACTTCAGATTGACGCGGCCAAACGCTATTCGATGACTGCCGCCGATGTGCTGGCCACCTGCCAGAGCCTCTACGAAAAACACAAAGTCATTACCTACCCACGTTCGGATTGTCGCTATCTTCCCGAAGAGCACTTTGGCGAAGCGAAAACGGTATTGCGCGCAATCGGACACGGTTGCCATGCGCTCAAGGCCGCGGTGTCCGGGGCAAATACGAGCCTGCGTTCCAAGGCATGGGATGACAAAAAGGTTAGCGCTCACCACGCCATCATCCCAAGTTCCAAGCAGTTTGAGCCAGGTAGTTTGAGTTCACGAGAGCAAAAAATCTATCAACTCATCGCACGTCAGTACCTGATTCAGTTTTACGATTCGGCGCTCTCTATGCAGGCCAGCCTGGTTTTCTCGATTTCTGGTGGCAGCTTTGTCGCCAATACAATTACCCTGCTCTCTCCCGGTTGGCGGGTATTATTCCCTCCACCCAGAAAAACGGACAAGCCAGCAGCCTACGTACCGGAGCTAGCTCAAGGTACGGAACTATTGTGCACCAAAGGAGTCGTCTTAGAGAAGAGCACCGAAGCTCCCAAGCCATTTACCGAGGCGACATTGCTTCAGGCCACGACAGGTATCGCGAGGTACGTCAAGAACAACGAGTTAAGAAAAATACTCAGAGACACCGATGGGATTGGAACGGAGGCAACTCGAGCCGGGATTTTTGAAACGCTGTTTCGGCGCGAACTGCTTTTGCGTGCAAAGTCCTCCATTCACGCCACCCCCGCGGGCCGAGCTTTGATCGCTGCATTGCCAGCAGCTGCCAGCTATCCCGACATGACGGCAGAGTGGGAACAGAAATTATCTCAGATGGCGCAAGGCCAATGTGACTATCACCCCTTCATGAGCGCGCTGGAAACCCACATTGGGGAATTGATGAACGATGTGCAGTCCGCCAGCCCGCCGGAAAGTCTGCGGAATCTTAAGGCGCCAGTGAACAAGAAGCGCAACACTCGGCCCCGGCGTTCGAAGCGCTAGTCAAAAATCGCTGTCACGGACAGATACAGTTTTTGCCACGTTCTTTGGCGGCGACCATCTGCCTCCGTGCCTCGGAACTTATCTGAGGCGCTTCAAGCTCCCCTTCGGCACTTGCGGCCACTCCCACGCAAACACTCATTGCCACTCTCGCTCCCCCAAATGCGACAGTTTGGGCTGCGATGGCCTCTCGAAGTTCTTCGGCCAATTGCAATGCTTCGTCAAGTACATGGCCTCGCAGGAAGACAGCAAACTCGCCGCCGCCTACCCGTGCGGCAATATGCTCTTTGCCAAGTGTCTTAGAAATGCACTTTGCAACTGCCTTGATCGCTACATCTCCACACGCTCGTCCGCTGTCCTCGTTGGTTTCGGACAAGCAATCAATATCCAGAACCAACATCGCCATGTCGCTGTGCACATGCTTGGCTTTCGCCATTTGCTCGTACACATACTCACTAAAGTAACGCTGATTGTAGAGAGCCGTTAAGCCATCCAGTTCTGTCAACCGATACATTTGATCGTGAAACTCCATCGCAGCTTTGCCGGTTACGAATTTGAAAATAGCATCTCCAAACTGCAGGTGATCACCGTTGTTCAAGAGAGCATCATCAACTGGCTCTTCATTGAGAAAAGTTCCGTTCGTAGACCCCATGTCCGCAACAACCCAGGCCCCACCTGCAACACGGCGAATTTCAGCATGCCGCCGGGAAATCGCGGTTCGGGCCACGGTGAAATCTGCGCAATCTTCTCGACCCACAACGATGACATCACCAATGAGTGGTCGTCTCAATCCTACATCTGCCATCGGTGGATGAATTAGGACTAACGATGCCGTGCTCGCTCCTGAGGGATCAGCAGCGGGAATCTTGTCGGTCACAATTGCGGATGGAAGCATAGGCATAACTACACATCCTAGTGTTTCGGCCATGTGGCAGAAGACTAGATAGCCAGCCTAGGCCATAGTTGCCCAAGGCTATACCTACTACTCCGCCTCGATGCTATATCCTGCTCGTTGCAACATCGTAGCGAACTCCTGCTTGTTGTTGGCTTTGCGGTAGGCCTCTAGAGGCTCTACCAAATCATCTTGCACAAGTTTCAGAAGTGAGTCCTCCATTTTCAACATGCCCAAATTTCGGCCCGTCTGCATGAGTGAAAATAGCTGAAAAGTTTTGGACTCTCGAATGAGATTGGACACCGCCGGTGTTCCCACGAGAATTTCGTGAGCGGCAACTCGCCCTCCCCCCTTCTTACGGCACAGGACCTGAGAGATTACCCCTTTTAGAGAGGTTGCCAGCATTTGTCGAATTTGCTCCTGTCTATCGGTGGGGAACTGGTCGATGATTCGATCAACTGTCGATGGCGCAGTAGTGGTGTGTAGTGTCCCGAAGACCAAGTGTCCGGTTTCAGCGGTTTCGACAGCAATCTCGATGGTCTCAAGGTCACGCATTTCGCCAACCATCACGATATCTGGATCTTCTCGTAGTGCGGCCCGCAGTGCATCTTTGAAGCTATTGGTGTGTCTACGAATTTCTCGTTGATTAACCAAGCACTGTTTGTTCGGGTGCACAAACTCAATGGGATCTTCAATCGTGATCAGGTGATCTCTTCGATTTTCGTTGATGTAGTCAATCAGCGCGGCAAGGGTCGTCGACTTTCCCGAACCTGTGGGGCCTGTTACTAGCACCAGCCCTTTGCTCAGATTTGCCATGTCCAAAATTGCTTTCGGCAATCCCAGCGCTTCGGCGGATGGAATATCAAAGGGAATGGTCCGCATAACCGTGCCTACGCCTTTGCGGTCACGAAATACGTTGACGCGGAATCGTGAGAGCCCTTTAACCTCGTACGCAAAGTCGGTGTCATTGCGCCTGCCAAACTCCTCCCAGTTCTCCTCTGGAGCGATCCTGCGAATTTGCTCTTCTAGAAAGTCGGGCGCCATTTCGGCTTCATTGGGGATTTTCTCAATGTTGCCGTCGACTCGCCAATACGGCGCTGAGCCTGAGCTCAAGTGTACATCGGACGAGCCAGACCTCATCATCTTGCGCAGAATTTGGTCAATCCAATCGCCAGCAGATCTATCGTTGGCGGGCTCTGCAACTTTCATCGCCAGGGATGCCGGTATGGCCCGTGCTTCTGGTTCTGGTGCTGGTGCTGGTGTTGTTGGCACTGGCTCTGCGGGCGTGGGCTCTGGCGCTACGGGAGCCGGTGTTGCGAGGGCGGCAGGTGTTGCAGCCGGTGCCGGAGTGAACTGAGGCGTGCCCAAACCTGGACTCGAGGCTGCCGGTGTGTCTCCCAATGGAGCCGAAGAACGATTCGCAATTGATGCAATACCGGACATATCGTGACCGGACAAGCGTGTGGCCCCAGCTGAATCTCCCATGCCGAATTCCGCCGGTTGGGCAACTCCAGGAGAGCTTCCCAAACCGACGGGAGGCGCTTCCTCCTGTGAGGGGGATATGGTTACGATCCACTTTGCCCCCTTGGGAGCAACCGCCACCTCAAACGAGGACTTGGTGCCGCGATAGAAAAACGAGGACACAGCACCTCGGTCGATTGCGGCCATCGATCCGGCAGGCGCAATCTCGCGAATCATTTCCCGGACTTGATCATGGGTGGTTGTCTGGGTAGCCGAGCGGTCACCTGTTGGAAATTTCAAAACAATGTTTGCATCGCTTGCCAGAATAATTCCGCTGGCTTTGAAACGTTCCATGCTCTGGAGGTAGCTATCGATTTGGCTCATCGATACCTAGTGTATCTCTAATTACCGGACACCGACAGTCCTGTAGCGCTCTTCACTAGTGGCGATAATGCTGCTCGTGCGGCACGGCGAAGCAAGGGCGATCCCTCGATGAGTTTGGCAAAGGCCGGTCCTACCGTGTAGTAACTTTCCACGAAGAGTTCACCGACCGGATGGCTTCGCAAATACCTATCTCTAAAGCTTCGCAGGGCAACAACCTCGTTTGCCAACAAAGAACCGTAGGCAGCAGTCGCTACAAAACAGGCGTCAACACCGCCGGGAACTGGCTTCGGTGTAACGATCTGTATGCTCACCACCTCTCCCTCGTTCAAACACTCATCTGTCGCACGAATCCCCACAGAGTAGTTCGTATTGGGCAAGAGTCCGTCTACGAATATTTCTTCGATGGTTCCAGCAACCCTAGGTGTCACCGGAAATGCCAGTACAGTTGCTTGAGCCCAGTTTTCAGCAGTGACGGGCTCGCCGGCAAGATAGCGAATTTCGTAGGACGCAACAGTGCCCTCCTGATCGTCATCACCAGGAGCGATGAAGCGGAGTGACGCTGAGTTCTGTGTTACCTCGATTGTCTC
>JAESTW010000056.1 GCA_016763395.1 Kofleriaceae bacterium | reverse complement strand
GCATTCATAAAATCAGGTTGATTGCGTACCGCACCAAGGGGAGAGCTCACATAATAGTTTGACAGACGAGCCGGGCCAAGCGCGCTACTCAGTGATGCAATCGCCTCCTGTAAACGCACTTGTAGTGCAGGGAGTTCCCCGATATTCCCACCAAGTCCGACGACAATCTGGTCGCTGCCGAGCCTACCAGCCGACAAAGAACTATGCGCGTAGCCGCTCTGGTCGCACATTCAAGCGTTTCTCGCGACTACTGGGTTTTTCAACACTCCGATTCCCTCAATTTCGACCTCCACCGAGTCGCCTGGCGCCAAATTTCCCACTCCCGCTGGCGTGCCCGTGAGAACCAAGTCGTGTTCCTCCAAGGTTATCTCGGCGGTGATAAACGCGAGAATCTTCGCAATCGAGAAGATGAACTGATCAGTATTGCCCACTTGTTTTGTCTCACCATTCACCCGAACCGCAATGTTGAGGCTGCTTGGATCTAAGTCGGTGACAATACGCGGACCAATCGGCAAGAAACTATCCATGCCCTTGGCGCGCAACCAGGGACCTTGTTTTTGTAAATCCCGTACGGTGATGTCGTTTGCACAGGTGTACCCAAGAATATGACGCATAGCGTCTTCCTCGCTCACATTGCAGGCGCGTTTGCCAATAACAATCGCAAGCTCCCCCTCATGGTCAACTCTCTCGAATCCGTCCGGGCGTAAAATCGGCGCACCTGCGGAACACAAAGAACTCACTGGCTTCATGAAGATTAGCGGTTCCCGTGGCACATCATGGCCTAGTTCAGCGGCGTGAGCGCTATAATTTCGCCCAACACAAATCGCTTTGGTGGGACGCAAGTCAATTTCTCCCAATGAATTGCTTCCGTCGCGGGTCTCACACAAGATTTTCATGCGGCCGATGGTACACCGAGAATCTCTCTACTATCAGAATTTTGCCCTGTGCCCAAAGTGCTTACAGAAGAGTATATATGCGGTCTTGTCCGTCGCCCGAGGAGCTCTGGTGTTGAATTTATTTAACACCATCCTCCTAGTGCGTGAGAACGTACTGGCGGTTACACTTAGGGTGGTTAGTCGGGCTCGACTTCGTGAGGGCTTGCAACGATTTTCATGAGTAATTTCGATCCATTCGACGACGAGACGGCAGTTGCCTCCGCTGAATTGCAAGATGCAATGAAGAAGCAGGGGCGCGCGCATCTAGTGAAGCGAGAAACGCTTAGTCCACAGCCAGCTGCCAACACACCAGTCGTCAACGAACCGCCCATCGCGCACCATCGCAACCAAGCTCCTCTTAGGCTCGACGACGAGATCAGTGATGATCCGCCATCGACCAAGCGCATGGTCCCAATGGGAAAATTCGGTGATGTCTCAGGCGAGGCAGCAGACGAGTATACGGTCGAAGAGCAACGACCATTGGGGAATAAAGATCTCCAGAAGATCGCCGACCGCATCCGACTGGCCGCCACGCCAGCGGACGATCCACAGCGAGGCTTTCTCACCATCCAAAAGGGCAGCGACAAAGGTCGACGCGTTGGGCTACCAGAAGGACGAACGACGATTGGCCGGGGTACAGACAACGACATCGTTCTGACGGACATTTCCGTGTCGCGACATCACATTGTCGTGGAGCGAAGAGATCGCATCTACTATATCTGTGACGTTGGATCTGGCAACGGTACCGAGGTCAATGGACGACGGCGCGAAGGCGAAATCCTCATCGTAAACGGTGACGTCTTTAGCATCGGAAATACTGAGATTGCTTTTGAGGGCCCCGAAGTACAACACGAGGACAGTCTTCCCACAAATACCTGGGATCAGCCCCAGGGACCAAATTCCTCAGCTCCAGAACGTCTCGAAGATAGTGAAGACGAGCCAACAGTATTGGGCAAGAGCCCTACCAAACCACGGGAATTGGCAGATGTCGCGTATGAAGAACCCACCAATGTCGTCCCCAGTGTAGAAATTTCACCCGATATTCATCTCCGTGAGAGCAGGGTCAACAACAATGTTGCGCCCATTCATCTTGACGACGAGCCAGCCGGACAAGCCTCACAGCCGCGACACGCATCGCAATCACGGCAATCCTCTGAACACGAGGCACAGGAAGCGGCGATCGATGCCATCGCTTCGATCATAAATACACCGGAGCCTGAAATTCTCTCCATGCACACAATCCTGCCGGATGACTTGGTCATTCAGTCGGAGAGCGAAGTAGAGCTCTTTTCCAGTGCCCCGCCGATCAAGCGCACCCCCGAGCCACCAAGCAATCCACTCCCGCCGAACATGGGCGCTCCAATGCCTGAGCTGCCCAAGCCAGCGCCTCTGGCGTCGTTCAAAGATGCTCCCGCACCACTCTTGTCCGGTAACCCGCCGGGTATCAACAGCGCAGCGGGCGCCGGACAATGGCCAACGCCCGGACACGATCCCAACCCCGGTGCCGCCAACCCGCCAGTGGGAGCCCCGCAAAACAGAGCGGCTACGGTCAACGCACCGATGGGAATGCAAAACTCCGGACCAATGGGAGCGCCGCAAAACTCGGGGCCAATGGGAGCATCCCCCAATGGACCAATGGGAGCGCCGCAAAACTCGACGAGTTTGGGAATGCAGCCCATGGGAATGCAAAACTCTGGACCAATGGGAGCGCCGCAAAACTCGACGAGTTTGGGAATGCAGCCCATGGGAATGCAAAACTCTGGACCAATGGGAATGCAAAACCCGGGAATGCCTCCCGCGGGAATGCAAAGCCCGGGGCCCATGGGGATGCCTTCAATGCCAGGGGCTGGTGGCATTCCAAGCTACGACTCAATATCAAGTCCGATGCTCGGTGGTCATACCGATCAACTTCGAGGTCGGTATGCCGCAAAACCGAAGCAGAAGAGCAATACGGGCTATATCGCGCTGATCGTCCTAGCTCTAGTCTTGGTCGCTGGCGGAATTATAGCCGCAGTCAACAAACAAGCGGGGGATACGGACACCGTCGCAACGACAAAACCAAGCGATAAAGAAAGCGTCGTCGACCCTGAGAACAGTACTGAGTCCAAAGACAAAGACGGCGACGGCGACGTAAAAGAACCAGCCCTTGCAACAACTGACAAGCAAACCGCCGAAGCGAAGAACGGACAAACCACCGAAGCGAAGGAAGAGGCCAAGCCCGCCGAAGCGAAGGAAGAGGCCAAGCCCGCCGGAATCGCCAGCCTGATCGCGCGGAATACGACCTTGCCAGTCTCCACTTGGGGAAATGATGAAAGCTTCATCACTGATATCTCGGTAACAATTCCAGATACCATTCCCGTGGCACCGAAAACGATCAAGCCACCTATAAAGACGACTGTTCGAACACCTAAAAAGGTAGTCAAGGCGGCTGTCCGAAACAACACCAAGCGAAACGATACCAAGCGAAACAACACCAAGCGAAACGATTCACCGGCTTCCGGTAAGACCTCCGCCATCAAAGCTGCAGCCCGATCACTGTACAAACGGCAACAATTTGCCGATGCAGCAGACAAACTTGAGGATGCGGCAGACGACTTCGGTGATAGTGATGCGGATGCACTCTTTGCACTCGCCGATAAATACCGTGCGATTGGAAATCTTCTGAACAAGGCGAAGAGTAGCAATCCTACCGCGGGTCTGACCGCACTCAAAAAGGCACTCAAAAAAGATCGCAGTGTCGGTGGAGCCTTGTCCAAACTCATTCACTTGCGAATCGGAAAAATCGCACCCAAAGCCGCCTCAGCGTATATGCAAAAAAAGAACTATACGATGGCGAAGAGCGCCGCGGATGACGCCAAACGAGAGAATGCTGGAGCTGCTGTTGCCCGGATACTTTCCTCCCTTGAACGCAAGGCGTCTAGCAACGTCAAGAAGGCAAAGCGGGCGAAGAAGAGTGGTGATAGGAATGAGGCAAAACAACTTCTTCGAGAGGCTATCAAGCTCGCACCTAAGGGTTCAGCTGCAGCCAATGACGCTCGCGATATGCTGCGAAAACTCTAACGACCGAACAACCTCAGGCCCCCTTGAAAAACCGCTCAAAAGCGCTTTTGCTGCTCGTTATTCTCGCTGTCGTGGCCTTTGCTGGTATCTCGATCTATACCGATGTAGGTGACCTGGGCGACAGTTTGTCCGGATTTAAGTGGTGGGCTTTTGCTGCCGCACTGGGGCTTTCCCTCTTCAACTACCTATTGCGATTTGTCCGGTGGAGCCTATATCTTCGCAACGCCGACATTCGGCTCGAAACCTTCCTAAGCGTCAGAATTTTTCTATCTGGTTTTGCGCTGTCCGTTACACCTGGGAAACTCGGTGAACTTCTAAAGTGCTACCTACTTCGTGACTACAAAGGAGTCCCTATCGCCAAGAGCGCACCTCTGGTTGTCGGCGAGAGAGTTAGCGATCTAACCGCCCTCTTGGTCTTGGCCCTCATCGGTTTTGCTATCTACGGCGTGGCCGGCCCCTTGATAGTGATCGCCGGACTCTTCATCTTATCTGGCCTCATCGTTCTCGCCTGGCCGCGATTGGCCCAAGCGTGTATAACCGCGCTGACCTATCCAGGTTTTCTCCGGAGATTTCGCGAGCCCCTACTCGAGTTTTACGTCGGCCTCGCAAGCCTTGTCCGCCCCTGGCCACTATGCTGGGCGACTGGGATTGCGAGCGTAGCGTGGCTGGCAGAATGCGTTGGCTTTACGCTAATTTTGGCCGCCTTTCCCGGTACCCACGTGCCTTTCGGACTGGCCATACTTATCTATGCAGCAACGACTGTAGCCGGAGCCCTGTCTTTCTTACCTGGCGGATTGCTAGTAACTGAAGCGGGAATGACCCTGTTACTAGTCGAATCGGCGCGAGGGGTGGACGAGCCAACCGCACTCGCAGCGACCATTCTCACCCGCCTCGCCACGCTTTGGTTTGCCGTGGTCATTGGAGTCATTACCTTGACTATGCTTCGGCGCGCCAAGGTTGAACGAAACCAACTGCCCTGAGACTTTGAGAACTACGCTGCTTTTGGATCGATTCACCCCGAAAGCGTCCTAGAAAGCGGGCAAAGCAGGGATTGAATTGTATACTCCGAGCATGGCACAGATCGACTTCGACCTGGCCCGCTACATCGCGCATCGCAAAGGAAGAGTTCTACAGCGAGCACGTGATGGAGCAGCCTACGGTTTTTCACGAGAAATTCGACACCGACGCAACCTAGTCGCGCTCAGGCCAGTTGCCTTTGCGATCGACGCTACCTCTCGCAGGTGGAAAGGTAGCGCCAAAGACGATCTCATCGCAGCGAGTTCAGAGGTATCCACTGTCCAGCACCCTCGGCTTTTTGCCTGTCTCGAAAGAGCCGCGGCAACCTTGGGTATTGAGCATTGTCCGCCGATCTACGTCAGCGATGAGAGCGCTCCGGTTGGTGCGTGGGTCCTGGGTACGGATGACGACTCGTTAATCTACATCCACCCGCAATGGCTCGATGCTCAGTCCGACGGAGAACTGCTCTCCCTTATGGGGCGATGTCTTGGCTACGTTCAGAACAACCTCGTGCCCTACACGACAGCGCTCTACTATCTGGAGCACGACGCCTTCTTCTTTGTCCGGTGGATTGTAACTCCGGCGATCTTGGCGCTCAAAGCCTGGGCGAAGCGAGCGGACATTAGCTGCGATCGCGCGGGGCTCATTGCCGTGCAAAATACGGGCATTTCGGTCGCGTCGATCTTGCGCAGCAGTGGTCAATTTACAGGCCCACTAGACTACGAAAATCTGGGAACTTCTGGTGTCGAAATTACTGGACCAGCAGGCGAACTCTTGCGGGAAAATGCCCATTTGCGTCACCGTATTGAGGCTCTCCACGTGTTTTCCAAAACCTATCTCTACAGCCAACTAACCGGCGCTGCAGATCCCAGTGGGCTGCCGACAGACAAAGCGGATGCGATGGTTGCTGAGCTGCTCTCGTCTTAAGATCCCTGTCGTACTAAATCTGCATCCAAAATTCCGAACCATAAAACTGCGGCAAGCTGCGTGAGAGGTATTCCATGCTCTTAGAAAAACACCAAAAAAGTAAGACTGTCATCCTCGAAAAACTTGAGGAGCTGGCACAAATCGCACAGCGAATCGGTATGCGTGGGCTGGCAAGCGATATTCGGCATCAGCGAATCACCAAGCTAGAAAATGAGCAGTTCCACCTAGTTGTTCTTGGCGAGTTCAATCATGGAAAGTCTACCTTTGTGAACGCCATGCTCGGCAGTGAACTCCTGCCCACTGGTATTACACCGACCACATCGGCCCTAAACCACGTCGTCTACTCAGAAACACCAAGCGCAAAGGTCCTCACCACTGAAGGGGAAGAAATCGCTCTTTCCCCTTCTGAAATCGCAGAGTGGGTAACTGTAGCTGGCGGGCACGATAACGTGCAACGGGTAGAGATTGGATTTCCGTCGGAGATTCTCAAGGGCAATATAACCCTTGTCGATACTCCCGGTGTTAACGATCTAAACGAGCAACGAGCGGACATCACGTACGGTTATGTTCCTCGAGCTGATGCTGTGATCTTCCTCTTGGACGCCTCCCAAGCTCTCAAAGACTCAGAGCGAGAATTT
>JAESTW010000660.1 GCA_016763395.1 Kofleriaceae bacterium | reverse complement strand
CGAATACCCAGATTAAGTGAACTAAATCCCAGTAAAGTGCGATATTCCAGTAAAGTATGTGGTGATCAGCACCTTGGGATCCAACACATCTCTGCGTCGCATCGGGAACAGGCGGAACCGCTGCCGGACTATTGGCGGCCAGCAAGAACATTCCCGTACACGCATTTCTCGCGCTTAAGGCGAAGGACTCTCAGCTTGAGAGCTTCTCGGAACATATACGCACAATAGCCAAAGAGGTTCGCACCTCGCTTTATAGTAGCAAGGCTCCTCTACCAGACTTTCACTTAGAGTCCGAGTTCCACTGTGGTGGCTACGCCCGATTCCCGGACAGCCTGAGAGACTTCATGCTCGCCCTTGAGGCACAACTACAAATCCCCCTAGACCCGGTCTACACCGCCAAACTTTTCTGGGGTATTGCCCAAAAGGCAGAGCGAGGAGAGTGGCCCAAGGGTTCCCGTATCTTGGTGTTTCACACCGGAGGACTGCAAGGTCGATGTGGGTTTGACCTAGGGTAAGAGCCTAGGTCAAACAGCGATACCGTCTAGTTGCTTCGGAATCCGCGAGCGCTCTTCTTCTGCGAAACCGGCTTTGCAGGTGCCGCTTTCACCTCTGCCGCAGCGGCGACAGGCTGCTCTTTGCCATCGACAACTTCAATCTTCTCTTCTTTGTCGACTTTAAAATGAGCAAAGACCTTGGTCTCAATTTCTTTGTAGATGTCCGGGTGATCTTTGAGGAACTGTTTCGCGTTCTCCCGACCTTGTCCAATGCGCTCTTCACCGTAGCTGAGCCAAGCGCCAGCTTTGTCGATTACTCCCGCATCTACACCAAAGTCGACAAGCTCGCCCTCTCTAGAGATGCCCTCGCCGTAAAGGATGTCAAATTCAGCCTCTCGAAAGGGTGGTGCCACTTTGTTCTTGACGACCTTAACTCGTGTCCGGTTTCCCACAATGCCATCGGCCTTCTTGATAGCGCCGATACGGCGAATGTCCAGTCGAACTGAGCAGTAGAACTTGAGAGCGTTGCCACCGGTAGTGGTCTCTGGTGAACCGAACATAACGCCGATCTTCATACGAATTTGATTGATGAAGATAACCGTGGTCTTGGACTTGGCAATAGCACCAGTAAGCTTTCGCAGTGCCTGACTCATAAGTCTTGCGTGCGCACCAACGTGGTGATCGCCCATTTCACCCTCCAGCTCGTTGCGTGGAGTAAGCGCAGCAACCGAATCGATAACAATCAGATCGATAGCATTGGAACGAACCAACATGTCGACAATCTCGAGTGCCTGCTCACCGCAGTCCGGCTGACTCACTAAGAGTTCATCGGTCTTGACGCCAAGCTTACGTGCGTAGCCAACATCGAGTGCATGCTCTGCATCAATGAAAGCACAGACGCCACCAGATTTTTGGGCCTCGGCAATCGCGTGCAGTGTAAGTGTCGTTTTACCACTGGACTCTGGCCCATAAATTTCGATAATTCGCCCCTTAGGTAAACCACCGACTCCGAGAGCAATGTCCAAACCGATAGATCCGGTAGAAGTTGTCTTTATCTCCATTGTCGGAGAATCATCCAAGCGCATAATGGCGCCCTTGCCAAACTGCTTTTCGATAGCTCCCAACGTGAGGTCGATTGCTTTTGTCCGCTCTTCAGCGATGTTTTTGTTGCTTGTCTTGCTTGCCATTTGATTAGTGCTCCGGTTTGGTAGTTTGAAGTACCATCGAATTGCGAGGTACTTATTGAAGTAGTGGGCTTAGGGTAAGGCGGATATGGGTTCGATACTTGAGGGCGCTTGAGCTCAGTGTTTGGCCTTCTGTTACTCTTTGTACTCACCCGGTCTGACGACAATCCGTCTTATCCTGGCTATTGAGCACTATTCAAGAGACCAATCTGCTATTTTTTTGAACTCGGAAGAGCCTGATTCTACTGGGCTTTCGTAAAGAATCAAGCTTTTCAACGAACTTTTACTGAACACGTGCTCAGGTACTCGTTGAACTAGCTTCACCAGGTTGCCAGGACGCTTCAATCGAGCAATTGTCACGTGCGGAACAAAGGGTTTCGCCTCTTGCTCGACTCCCAATTCACCGAGCGCCGAATCAATGGCGCCAGCCAACTTCGCAAGTTCACCCATCCGGTCATCGATCCCCGCCCAGAGCACTTCTGCCTTTTCCATACTGGGAAATGCATTCAGATCTCGGCAGCGCATATCAAAGGACTTTGTATTGGCAACAATCTTCGAGACTGCATCGATGATCGCGGGAACAAAGGCAGGCTTGGACCAACCTATGTATTTCAGGGTGACATGGTAACGAGCTGGCGCTACCCAACGCAGATCGAGATCACTTGAACCTGAGCCTGCGCGCATCTCAGATGCTGCGCCGGACAACGCCCGAACACTTCTACTTGACAGTGCCGCGCCTACAAAAAGACACTGCGAATTACTCTCACTCATTATATTGTCTCCTCCTCAATGATTCTGCGGCGCACTGCATTTAGCGCCCAATTACATGCCAAGAGTCGAACGCGATCGCGGTCGCCAGGCCAAGAATACTTCTTACTCGTCGTTTTTCCGTCGGGCCCCGCAACCGCAACCCAAACCGTTCCAACGGGCCGATCGTCACTGCCACCGCCTGGCCCCGCAATCCCACTCACAGATACAGCCCAACTACTTCCCACTCGCTCACGAATCCCTTCGGCCATCGCGATAACAACCTCCTGGCTAACCGCTCCATGCGTTTCAAGCACGAGCTCCTCAACCCCACACTGCCTGGTCTTCTCCGCATTGCTGTAGGTCACAGCACCGCCGAGATAATACTCCGACGAGCCAGGAGCATCCGTAAGTTTTCCACCAATCATGCCACCCGTACAAGACTCCGCTGTCGCGATCGTCTCCCCCCGCTGCCGAAGTAAATCTCCAACGGCTTGTGCCATCGAAGTATCATCCTCACCATAAATGGCTCCATCGAGGCGAATGCGAACATCCTTCGATACCCGATCAAGCTGGTCTCTGGCCAAGTATTCGTCTTTGTCGCGAACTACTACTTTTACCAACACCTCAGGAAAGACTACTTGGTAGTGAAGGCTGGCGCCCTGGCCCAGTTGCAATCCCTCCATCGCGGCCGCAATAACCGACTCCCCTTTGCCAAAGACTCGAAAGATTTTTTTGGCAACACACTCTACCTCTTGTCCGCTCGCTGCCCGGAGCTGAGCGATTCGAGCTTCCAGGTGCGTAGTAAAAATCGACTTCATTTCTCTGGGAGGTCCAGGCAAACAAATGACCACCGCGTTGTCCAAACAGATCTCAAAACTTGGTGCAGCCCCGACCGGATTTTCATAAACAGTAGATCCCTCCGGGTGTCGTACTTGCCGCATCACATCGCCAATCAAGGGAATTCCCAGCTCGGTGAATCGCACTTTCATACGTTTTGCAGACGGCTTATGCTCAACCGCGCGCAGTCCAGCGACCTTACTGACAACATCAACCGTCAAATCATCGACCGTTGGGCCAAGTCCACCACAAACCAGAACGAGATCGCTACGCTTGGCAGCATTTCGAAGCGCCGCAGTCATTTCGGGCTCCAAATCACCGCAGGTTACTATATGATCCACTGATATTTGCATGTCCCACAATTTCGCGGCCATCCATGCACCATTGGTGTTAACTATTTCTCCTCGGCACAGCTCATCACCTATTGTTAGTAGCTCGACATGCATTCTCGGCATCCTACACGCCCAGAAACATTGACGCCGGTTTTTAGACTCCTCTACACTTCGGAAACAGAGGCGAAAGCCTAGTCTGGAAAAGTTTTGAAGATCCGTTACGCAGCCAAAACCGACGTTGGAATGAAGAGAACTCATAATGAGGACTACTTCTCCTTAATTGAGGACGAACAACTCTTCATCGTTGCCGATGGAATGGGTGGTCACGCCAGTGGGGAGGTCGCGTCTAAAATGGCGGCCGAAACCATCGGTGAGTTCTATCAGCACACAAAAGATGAAGATGCGACTTGGCCTTTCAAGCTCGATCGCTCGCTCTCCTTTTTGGAGAACCGACTCGTCTGTAGTGTGCGCCTGTCCAACCTTCGAATTTTCGAGAAGGCGTGCCGCGAGATGCGCTACAAGGGCATGGGCACTACCATCGTCACCGCGATCGTTAGTGGCGACAAAGCCTACTTTGGACACGTGGGAGACTCTCGAGGCTATCGAATTCGCAAAGGCGAGATCGAACAGCTAACTCGTGACCACTCACTGCTAGAAGATTACAAAGAAGCCAAGCCGGACATGACCGAAGAGGAGGAACGCAACTTCCCCCACAAGAACGTCATTACTCGAGCCTTGGGCATGCGCGAGTCTGTTCAGGTCGATATCAAGTCGTACCAAATCGAGGACGGAGACTATTACATTCTCTGCTCCGACGGTTTGTCCGGCATGCTCAGTGATCCAAAAATCTTGGAAATTGTTGTCAACGCTGACAGCCTGGAGCGAGCGGTGGCGGAACTTACCGACAGTGCCAATCGCGCGGGCGGCACAGACAATGTCACAACATTGATTCTTCACTGCACATCGGAGTAGCGCATGTCCTCTTTCATCATTGATGAAAAGCAAAGCAAGCTCGTCGTCATGGCGCGCTCCAAAGTACACGACACAAAACTTGTCTGGACAGGCGTTGCGGGCAGTATCGATGCTGACCTCAGCAACCTTAGCGCTACAACTTCAGACATCACCGTAGACATGAGCACCGGCGATGCGGGCGACTGGGTAAAAAACCGCAAGCTTCGCAAAGAGCTGGACTTCGACAAGAACCCCTCTGCAAGCTTTGCCTTGGATAGTATTGGGGATTTGCAGCATAGTGGCGACTCAGTAAGCGCCACTCTCAAAGGCACGCTCAGCTGGCGCGGCAAGACAATCGCTCTCTCTGTCCAGACCCAAGGCACTCTAAACGAGAGTTCTCTTGTTGTATCCGGCAAGTTTGATATCGACATGACGATGCTAGGCATCAAAGCACCCAAAGTTTTGATGATCAAAATCAACGATGTGGTGAACTGCGAAATCGCTATTCACGCAACTCGCTAACACGGTTTCGAGCGAGCCGCCTGCAACGACCACATGTCGTTGTGCGGCGCTGTCTTAGCTACATTCCCAATTGGCATGCCACACGTTACAATCGCGTTTGAATGCAACCAACTCACTTCTCGACCCTTGCTCTCGCTCTAACCCTAGTCCTCAGCGGAGCGTGTGGAGAGTCCGACAATAAGAACAATACGGATGGCGGCACGATTCTCGATGGCGCTGTCAGCGATTCAGGTGCAAACAACAGTGATGCTTCGGCAGGGATCTGCGGCAATGGCACTCGCACTTCGGACGAGGCTTGTGACGATGGCAACCTAGAGAACAACGATGGCTGCACCTCAAGCTGCGTGGTCGAAGACAATTTTGCATGTCCCACTGAAAATAGTGAGTGCATTCAAATTGTCACCTGCGGCAATGGGCGAATCGAAGGACCTGAGACCTGTGACGACCGCAATACGAGCCCTGGCGATGGCTGTAGTGATACTTGCCAAATTGAACCGGGCTGGAGTTGTCCGCTGGCGGGTACTGCGTGTGTTGCATCGATGTGCGGAGATGGGTTTGTTGCTGGATTTGAAATCTGTGACGATGGGAACTCGGACATCAATGATGGCTGTGATGCTCAGTGCAATCTAGAAGAAGGCTTTCATTGTCCGGCTCCGAACGCCATGTGCTTGCCAACAGACTGTGGTGACGGCCTAACCCAGGGGACCGAGGAGTGTGATGACCAGAACGCCGAAGTCGGCGATGGCTGTACTCCTTTCTGCAAACGCGAGCCACAATGTACTGGTGGCACCTGTTTGCCAGTGTGTGGAGATAGTGTGCTTCAAGCGCCCGAGACTTGCGATGACGGCAACACCGTGTCCGGAGATGGTTGCCGCGACGACTGTAGTATCGAACAGGGGTTTACATGCCAAGAAGTTCAGCTGCCCAATCCTCCGAGTGTTGACCTTCCAGTCACTATCAGAGATTTTGTCGCCTCCTGCGGCACTGGCAGCCGGCTGGCCGATGATGCAGTGGGCGCTGTCGCCCCATTCGGTCATCCCGACTTTGAGTGTTATAGCGGTGCGCTGCTCGGAATGGTTGCAGACACACTTGATGCCAACGGCAAGCCAGTTCGCATTGACAATGTCCGGACATTGTCCGATGCGAGTTTCTCAAAATGGTACAACTCGGACAACGACTACAATCGAACTGTAGCAAGCTCATTCAACTTGGCTTCGATTACCGGTGGCGCCTATCAATTCGACTCTGGCGCTCTCTATCCTGCTACCGGACGTGGCTTTGACACCGTCGACTGTGGTGGCGGAAATTTCTGTGAGGTCTTGCATAGCGACGGTGCCGGCGCTGGCAATCAAAACTTCCACTTCACTACGGAGACCCGGTGGTGGTTTGAGTACACGGGTAACGAAGTACTGGCCTTCTCCGGCGATGACGATGTCTGGGTCTTCATCAACAATACTCTCGCGGTTGACATTGGCGGAGTTCACGGACGACAAAACGGAACTGTCGACCTCGGGGTGTTAGCCAACGCGACTGCGCTCGGACTGGTCATTGGTGGAATCTACGAAGGCGTTGTCTTTCACGCAGAACGGCACACAACCCGCTCTCAGTACCGTTTAACACTGACAAACTTCAACCAGGCTCCCTCGCTCTGCACCGATGAGTGTGGAGACGCTATCGTTTCGTCCAGGGAAGTTTGCGACCTTGGTTCAGCAAACAACGGTAGTGGTGACGGCTCGGACTACGGCGGATGTAAAACTGATTGTACTCTTGAGTCCTATTGTGGTGATGGCATTGTCGACGATGCCTTTGGCGAAATCTGTGATGATGGTCTGAACCTCGGAGGCTCGGCGTCCGACTGCGCTCCAGGCTGCCAACAACTCGGTGCTCGTTGCGGCGACAATATTGTACAAACTGAAAATGGCGAAGAATGCGATGACGGGAATATTTTAGATGGTGACGGCTGTAGTATGAGTTGCGAACTCGAAATCATTATCGACTAATAGTAAGTCGCGATTGGACTGCGTAATCTCCGCATGAGATGCCGCAATGAACGCAAACATTTCCTGCTATTTGAAGAAGTCGCGCTGATGCAGGGCGTTAAAAGTGACCCACTAATTGCATAGCTGGGTCGCGACTATGAGACGACTTCCTTGGATACTTGCAGGTGTATTTCTAACCGCGGTGTTTGTCATCTTTGCCATTGGTGGTATTGGACCGACACAAACGCGACAGGCTGATGCAACGGGCAGCCAGCTCCCGCCCGAGCTCTCGAAGGAGAGCCAGATATGCGTGGACTGTCACAAAAAAGAAAGCCGTGCCGTGTACGAGCAATGGGGTGCGTCGAAACATTATGGCGCCAACGTTGGTTGCTACGAATGCCACGCCGCAAACCCCAACGACAAAGATGCCTTCATGCACGAAGGTGCACGTATTGCGGTCATCGTATCACCCGCCGATTGCGCCAAGTGTCACGCACAAGAGGTTGCCGAATTCTCCGCCAGCCATCACGCCCAAGCCGCGAAGATTCTCGGTTCACTCGATAATGTCTTAGCTGAAGTTGTCGAAGGTGACCACGGTTTCGTCACCGAGGGCTTCCCGGAAGGTGTCTCTGCTGCAGCAGTCAACGGTTGTTGGCAGTGCCACGGAACAGAGGTCATCGTACTTGCGGACGGCAAGCTCGACCCGGCCACTTGGCCAAACTCAGGTATTGGCCGGATCAACCCGGACGGCTCACGAGGGTCGTGCTCCGCTTGCCACAGTCGCCACAAATTCTCGGCTGAACAGGCTCGAAACCCCGAGAACTGCGGCAAATGCCACATGGGGCCAGATCATCCCCAAGCTGAAATTTACAACGAGTCCAAGCACGGTATCGCGTTCCGCGCCAACATCGATTCGATGAATATGGGCAACAGTAAATGGGTTGTTGGTGAAGACTACAACGCCGCTCCAACCTGCGCGACTTGCCACATGTCTGCCACTTCAACTCAGAAAATCACTCACGATGTTGGACTGCGAATATCGTGGAACAACCGTCCAGTCAAATCGATCCGACCCGAGTTGTCCGATGCCAAGATGGGTCTCCCTGGTGCTGCAATCAAGTGGCAAGAACGACGAGCGAACATGAAAGACGTATGCGTTGCGTGTCACTCCTCAACAACTGTTGACTCTTTCTACATACAATATGACGGACTCATCGAACTCTACCATCGCAAGTTTGCCGACCCAGGACTCAAGCTTATGGCTCTGGCGAAACCACTACTTAAGCCGGTCAAATTTAGCAACAAAATCGACTTTATCTGGTTTGAACTATGGCACCACGAGGGTCGAAGAGCACGTCACGGCGCTGCCATGATGGGCCCGGACTACACGCACTGGCACGGAACCTATGAAGTTGCCAAGCATTGGTACATGAAATTCTTCCCAGAGCTTGAGCACCTTATTGAGAAGGGCAAAGCATCCTCGGACGCAGAGAAAGTCAAAGCAGCGGAAGCGCTCCAAATCGGCTTGGACGAAGTCATCAACAGCAAAGAGCATCGTTGGTACATCGGAAAAATGAGTGAAGAAGAAGCAGCGCAGCGAAAAGCGCGAGCAGAAGAGTTCAAAGCACGATACGCAGAGTAACTCTCATGGTTTTCATGTCCAAAGAGCACCAAAGAAAGAGCAGCAGAGGAGTTTTACTCCTACTCCTTTGCCCTGCTGCTCTACTCCTCGTTGCCTGTACGCAACCAGGGTTGGATGCGGGTAACGACAAGCCCAACCCCAATCCTGCTAGTGCCACTGTGAATATCACTGTGACCTCTCCGACTAAGGGAATGGCACACTATCCTTGCGAGCAGTGTCATCGCCATGTTGAAGGAAACCGGGGAAGTATCGTGAACTCCCACGCGACAATCCGAGTCAAACATATGCCGGACGCTGCCTGTAAAAGCTGTCACGACGACGAGAACCCGGACAAGCTGGTACTCGCCTCGGGTGTGCTATTGGAACTCGAAGAATTACACAGGCTTTGCCAGCAGTG
>JAESTW010000659.1 GCA_016763395.1 Kofleriaceae bacterium | reverse complement strand
CGGTGGGGGATTGGGCTTTCCCTGGCGCTACCAGGCAGAGTACAATGAAGCACAATGCGGCGCTCGACAATTTGTGTCCTCTTCAGCGGAATAATGGGGGCGTGCGGCTCAACTCCGGCGCCCCAGACAGGTGGGGAAAGCAGCGGATTGCGCAGCGGCCAGCCAGAAGGCGATGCTGGCCCAGACGAGGCGATTAGCAAGGCCTCCGAAGATACATCCACTAGTATCCGGGAGGGTACAGTTAGCTACATGGCGGGCGGAACAATTTTCCAGCTCGATGTCCGGGATGGAGCCAAACCTGTCAACCTGAGCTTGAAACTCAACGCGCTAGCGATGGGGCAAGATGATTACTTGGCGGTGTCCAGAAATGGCGAATTTTTGACGATTTCGACGACTCGTTTTACGCCGGAATGTTCCGAGTGGGCATGCCTTGCCATTGTATCGGACCAGGGTAGCAAGGCTGACTCTGTGCTACTCAAAGGGGTGCCGGTTCGTCCGAGTGGGCATGCCGCGGTGTCCAACGATGGCAATCGTCTTGTGTTTGCAGGCGGCGATGGACCGCACGCACAGGATTTGTTTTTACTGGAAAGAAATGGCGAGGAGTGGGTGGGCCCGAGATTGATTACAGAGGTATCTCCGCACAACTACAATACCGCTCCTGTTCTGAACTCGGACGGGACTCGTGTTCTTTTCGATTGTGGTCCGGTTCCGTACGGACAAGCAGGGACTGGTATCTGTGAGATATTGGTAGAGGGATTGTTGTTGACTCAAGTGGTCGACTCCAGCCAACATCCAGACGGCAAGGAAGGTGAATTCTTGGCCCATCATGGTGATTATCTGCCTGATGGTGCGATCGTGTTTGAAGCGGACTGGAATGGTTCTCAGCTTTGGACTGTCCGGGAAGGTGATGAGAAACCTATTCGGCTCAACTCTGAGTTTTCCAACGACAATATGCCATGCGTTTTGCCCGGTGGCTATATCGCTTCACTTTGGCTCGAACGGCCTGGCGCTGTCGGAGCTAGCGAGCTAAAAATTGCCCAGAGTGATGGCAAAAAGTTTGTGGTACTCACTCCGAACTTGGATGTAGCGAGTTTGAGCTGTCACGCGACGGTGAGCCCATAACGTGAAAATAATTCGCAATGCCATTTCTTATCAGGGCATGCTGCTCGGCGGACGGCCAACAGCTCAGGAATTTAAGAAAATATCGGAGGGTAACTATCGTACCGTTATCGACCTTCGCTCGTTTGCCGAAACCGGAGTTGAGGATGATCGGAAGCTGATAGAGAAATTCGGAATGACGGCCATCAACATCGAAGTCGCTGGAGCCAAGGGACTGACGAAAGAAGCAGCAGCCTTATTGCATGAAGCGCTTTCGAGTGCGGAGGGACCGATCGTTGTTTGCTGCGTCAGTGGCAATCGAGTCGGCGCTCTACTTTCTCTCAGAGCGTTTTGGATCCAGGGGAAAACCGCAGAAGAGTCGATGATGGTTGGCAAGCGCGCGGGGCTTCTCGGACTGGAGTCAACAGTGAGAGGTATTCTAGAGTCGGACGCTGAAAAAGAATCAGGGAGCGCAGCGCAAACCGACTTCTAGATTGTCGAATCGCGCCGTATAGGTCTCATTGCAAAGCCCAGAGCATCCAGATTGGAAGTAGGGACCGCTGTAGTTGAGAGGCGTTGCAACATAAGTGGTATCGGTGCCTGTCGTTGTAGAGTCGAAGCTGCCAGCAGCGGGAGACGCAAAGGAGCTGCCGTCATCTCTGGCCTCAAGCCGCCACTGATTGTTGGTCGCGTTGTAGCTGACACGAACACTAAAGAAGGAGTCCGGGTCGTATCCGCCAGAGGTCGCTATATCGGTGATGGCGCCATTTCGCAGACCGCCGGTAAAGCGAACCAATCGCACTCGTCCGCTACTGCCGCCCATAATAACCGCGTAGCCATTGGCCGTGGCTGTGGCTCCACATGAGCCCGTACTCGCGTCTAGTCCCGTGGAGCTCGTACTGGCTAAAACATAGGCGAGTCCGACGGTGATGCGGTTTTGGCTTGAGGTACTTGAGCAACTAAATCCGCCATCGGTCGTGTCCGGATCATCGCGTCGCATGTTAAGGCTCCAGACAACTTCGGAGCCTATATTGCTTGAAAGTACGCTGTTGTACAGAGCCGCATACTGAGAACCGGCACCACCTGTTTGTACCGTGGCGTATCCTTGGCCATGAGACGCACTGCCTGAGCGAACATTGGTGATTTCGAGGCGGCCGTTGTTGATACGAACGCCGTGGCGGGCAATGGTGGTAGCCAGCCAAGAACTGCCGTTTACCACCAGTGCGGTGCCGTTGGTCCACGAACTGGATGATGGGCTGGAGAAGTTGTCCGAGAAAACACTGGTGAGAATGACCGGACAGGTAAAGCCTTGGCAGGTGCCGTCCAGTTGACAAGAGTCGTTATCCGTATCGGCGTCGCCGTCATCACAGATGTTGCCTATATTGACTGCTTGGCTGGCACAGGTGGGGGAGCCGTCGCAACTGAAATCCAAGCAGGTACTATCTTGGGCATTGCAATCTAGGGTCAGGCCGCCAGTGCAGGCCGCCGCCGATGTGCAGGTTGTGCCGGACGTACATAGAACGCCATCATCACAGGGCGCGCTGGTCGTAATTGTTTCGCTGCATGTTGAGGTGCCATTGCATACGCTGGTGGTGCAGAGTGAATCATTGCATGTGACAGTCGTACCTGGTGCGCAGGAGCCATTGACGTCGCAAGTGTCGCCAAAGGTACACAAGTCGCCATCTTCACAGGAAATGCCGTTATTGACTGTAACAGTACAGGTTGGGGTGCCGTTGCAGCTTCGAGTTTCACATTCGGTGTCCGAACAATCCACTGTGGTGCCGGTGCAAATGCCTTGGCCACAGGTGTCCGAATAGGTGCAGTCGTTCTCGTCATCGCATGCCGTAGTGGTACGCCAAGCCCAGTCTCCGGCCACTAGAGTGCAGATGTACGGAACGCCACCGCAGGCGAGCTCTTGGCATTGGTTGTGATTGGCCTCATTGCACTCGTGAATGCCGCCACCTGTGCATAGGCCAATAGCCTGAGAGACACCACAGCCATTGCAGCTTTGCCCGATTGTTAGTTGGGTCGCGCCACAGACATCGAGGCAAGCGCCCGGAAGTGAAGAACATCCGTCTGCATCGGTGCAGGTAGCCACGCAGCATACGTTGCCTGTGCCCAGCTCGCAATCATTG